>QFNK01000059.1 GCA_003240795.1 Micavibrio aeruginosavorus
TGGATATCCAGATGCCGGAAATGGACGGTTTAACGGCCACGCGAACCATCCGTAACATGGAAGAAGAGCAAAGCCGGGACAGAACGCCCATTATCGGCCTGACAGCTCACGCGCTGGTCGCGGACAAGCAGAAATGTATCGAAGCTGGCATGGATGACTATTTGTCCAAACCGATCGTTGAAAACGATCTCAAGTCTGCAATGTTGAACCAGATGCAGAAAAAGCCCGGTTCATCGAACCAGGCTCTTTCTGTAGTGGGGGAATGAAATAGTTTTGCGGGGCAGCCTTATTAGGCTGCTGCGCGCATCTGGGAAGCACCCAGTTCGTATACGTTCTGACCGATACCAGGCGTCGCAGGACCTTCCATAAGTGCGATCAGCTGGTTGCGGGCGCGGGACAGGCGGGAGCGTACCGTTCCGACCGGAATGTTCAGCGCTTCTGCAACTTCTTGATATTGCATGCCTTTAACACAGACCAGAACCAGGATTTCCTTGTGTTCCGCGGACATGTGGTTCATGGCTTCGGCCATTGCCTTGACTTCCATTTTGACGTGCTGGTCTGGAGCGACCGAACGGTTTTCAATATGGAAATCTGGATCGTATTGGCTTTCGAATTTAACCTTGCGGCGGTAATCCGTAACAAAGATGTTGTACATCACTTTGGATGTCCATTTGAACAGGTCCGTGCCCGTTTCAAAGTAGTCGCTCTTTTCCAGAGCGCGCAGAAGTGTGGATTGCAGGAGATCCTCTGCCTGCGCGGTGCTGCGTGTCAGCTTGCTGGCAAATTTGCGCAGTTTTGGCATTTCTTGAACGAGTTCCGCTTGCGTGAACATTTCAGTATCTCCTTTTTCTTCAAAAAGCATTTGTTTGCGTCTTGAGAGAAAGGTACCGCCGCTTAGTAACATGGATTTTTCCAAAGTGTTTCAGTTTTGAAAAAGTCTGTATCATTTTTGTAACAAAGAGTTTATATAATCAGATCAATCCATTAAAACTGCCAATTTCGTAGGAAAACGCATGCCAAATAGGTTTACAGTCCTGAGCGTAGATGACGATGAAGGCCTGCAAACGGTTGTTACGCACTATTTGAGCGGAGAAGGATACAAAACCCTGTCCGCCGGCAGCGGTGCGGCATTGATGGAGTTGCTGAAAGACAACGCTCCCAACATAATCCTGCTGGACCTTGTCCTGCCTGATACGGACGGCATAAGCATCCTGGCGCAGCTTCGCGCCCTTTATAAGATCCCTGTTATCGTCGTGAGTGGTAAGAGCGATACAACGGAAAAAATCGTCTGTCTTGAGATGGGCGCCGATGATTACATGACGAAACCGTTCGAAATGCGCGAACTGTCCGCCCGAATCAAGGCGGTTCTTCGCCGCGGCGAGGATCGCGCGCCAGCAGGGCAGCAAAGCGCGCCGGAGCAGAACAACAGCAGGGCGCTGCGATTCGGTGATTGGGTATTGGACAAGGAACGCTTTCAATTATTCGATAAAAACAATGTTTCGGCCGATCTGACGACAGGTGAATATCGCCTGCTGGAGGCTCTGGTCGATGCCTCAAACAAAGTTTTGTCGCGCGAACGCCTTTTCGAGATCACCCGTGAAGGGGATTACGATACCTTTGACCGCGCGGTCGATATTCAGGTCGGACGCCTCCGTAAAAAGCTCAATGACGACCCGAAAGACCCTCAATATATCAAAACGGTGCGCGGCATCGGGTATATGTTCTGCGGTTCGGTAAAAGCGGACTAGCTTAACCCTTCCTTAAACAGCCAATTTTTAAAGATTTCCTTGGAACCGGAAGCGCATCTTTGCGTTTGCGAAGTAACTGAATATTTAAAATAAGGAAATTTAATCATGGCAAAAGAAATGATGAAAGAAGCAGCAAACTCCGTATCCAAGGAAGTTTCGAACCTGAAAAACAAAGCTGACTACAGCGCAATCCAGCAGGACTTGGAAACACTGAAGGAAGATGCCCGCGTTCTGCGCGACGATGCGCTGGTACTGGGCAAAGACCTGAAAGAAGAAGGACGCAAGCGTCTTTCCGCTGCAGAAGTCCGCGCACAGGAAGCAATGGAAGAAGCCCGTGAAAAAGGCCGTGAACAACTGGCTTATATCGCAAGCTTCGTTCAGCACAACCCTGCGCAATCCCTGGCAATCGCATTTGTCGGTGGAGTGATCGCCAACATGCTGCTCGGACGCCGGAGATAATTATGTCTCCGTTGATACGTGATCTTGTGGTTAACGGCCTCCTGGCCGGTACCGCAGTCAGAAAGGCGAAAAAAACTTCGATGAGCATGGGCGTCTACGCCCTTGCCGGCGGAGTCGCCGCTCTGGCATTCGTTTTTTTTGTGATCGCCGGATACAGCTATCTTCTGATGCAGGAATTCTCCGCACCTGTCGCGGCCTCTATAACGGGCAGCGTCGTTATGTTGATTTCCATCGCCATAGGCGTTGTGGGTCATTATACGATCAACCGCAAGCAGGCTATTAAAAAGCCTTCTTTCGACGGCGGGTTCGTGGATTCTATCGAGGGGACGATGAAATCGCTTCTCAATGGATTTGAAGATCCTGTAAAGGATAATCCAAAGCTGGCTTTACTGCTTGCCGCACTGGCAGGTTTCGCAGCCGGTGATCATTTGGGCGAAAAAACACATTAATTGTAAGCGGCGGGAACATTTTATAAAGCCGCGCGTTTGCTGATCCGATAAAAACACAAACATTTAACTAGAGAGGAACTATGAAATACATTCTTTTTGCACTTTGCGCAGTTATGCTCGCTTCTCCGCTGGCAGCTTGCTCCAACACAGTACACGGAGCCGGTGAAGACATCGAAAACGCTGGTGAAAACATCCAGCACAACGTACCTGCCAAATAAGGAGATTTAACATGAACAACAAAGGCCTTCTCGTCGTAATCGCCCTTATCCTCGTTGCCATTCTCGGCGTTCTGGTTGTCAACCACAACAACCGTCCGAAAACTGTCGGCGAAAACGTAAGCGAAGTTGTTGAAGAAATCGGCGACGAAATCGACGACAACACGACAGCACGTTAATAGATCATTCTATTTCTTAAAAGCCACGGCGCGAGCCGTGGTTTTTTTCGTATGCGGGGAACCAATCTGTGCCGTTTCATGTTAGAAGACCGGATTGTTTAATCACTCATTAATAACATGGAGAAAAGCATGAATAAGAAAATTTTGATGGCTGCATCCGTCCTCGCCATTATGGCATCCATTCCGGCATATGCGGAAACGGCCGCTGAAGCATCGGCAAACGTAGAAGTAAAAACGGAAAACGTTTTGGACAAAGCCGGTAACGCAATCGAGCGCAATGCTGAAAAAGCAAAAGCCGCAACTAAAGAAGCTTACAGCGATGTAAAAGCGTACTTCACGGATGATGATAATATTTCGGCTGTAACCGATCTGAAAATGTCCTCCGTCCGCACGGCTGACAAGCTGATGGGCGCAACGGTCCAGGACCCAACGGGTAAGGCCATCGGTAAGATCGAAGACACGCTTGTTTCCAAAGATGGCGACATTGAACGTGTAATCATCAATGATGGCGGCGTTCTCGGTCTCGGCGGCAAACTCGTATCGTTTGATGACGATGTTATCGAAGGCATTCGTAACAACGAAGACGTTGTTGTGAAGCTGAACGAAGCCTCCATCAAGAATGCAGCCGCATTCGATTACGATAAATCTATGCCTGCAGGCACGTTCAGTGTAAAAAAACTTATCGGCGCGAAAGTGCTTGATGACAAAGGCAAGAATATCGGCAGCGTAGACACGATCGCATTCGATGGTGATGATGCGGACTACGTCGTTGTTGCCTTTAACAAGATACTTGGCATGGGCGGCGACAAAGCCGCTATGGATTTCGAAGCGCTGAACATTGTCGACAATGGCGGCAAGTACAGCTTTAAGCTGAACGCAGAGCAAAGCGCTCAGTTCAACAGCTTCAAACAGTCCACAAAGGCCAACTAGAATAAGATTGCATATTTATAATATGCTTTCTTGAAAAGTGCCTCCATCGATCCCCCCGATGGAGGCACTTTTACATTTAATTTTAGGGAACTTCCCGTCATGTATTTTGTTGGGAATGCAGATACAAAGAGAAATACGAGGAGATTTTCTAAAATGAAAACGTCAAGTCATATCGAAAAAGTATCTATGCAAATGGATGATATCATCTCTGTTTGCGGCGCTATTCCGCGCGGTGATGAACTGCCACAAGTGGCGGGAGAGCAGGATATCCTGATGGATATTTACAGCGATATGCTGAACATGCCGCGTGAATTCGCAAATGCACGTATTCACCATCAGTTCGCCGATGACGAATACGATATAGAAAATATGATTCATTAAAATTGTAAGAAGGAGTTTGAAGATGAAGAAATTTACATTCACAGTCGTATTGCTTTCAACAATAGCACTCGCAGCTTGCGGTAACTCCCGCGGTGAGCGCGCTCTGAGCGGTGCCGGTATCGGCGCAGGTGTCGGTGCGGTCGGTTCTGCCGTTACGGGCGGTAGTGTCCTGGGCGGCGCGGCTGTCGGCGGTCTCGCCGGCGGTGCTATCGGTGCCGTTACCAACAGAGACCAGGTGAATCTGGACTAGTCTTCCTGAAAAGGAAACAAAAAGCCGCTATCAAACGATAGCGGCTTTTTTTGTTGAACTTGAAACCTAGGCGGCCTTTTTGCCGATCTTCTGGTCGTATTCGCCGACTTCCGGGAAGGATGAGAGAACGCTGTCGATCGCCTCGAACATTGCGAACATGCGTTCCTCTGAAACAGGGCTTTCCACGACAACCACAAGCGAGGGTTTGTTGGAAGATGCGCGGACGAGGCCCCAGGTGCCGTCCTCAAGCGTGATGCGTACGCCGTTGACGGTAACAATACTGTCGATGCGGCTGCCGAGCATGGCCTCGCCCTGATCGAATTTTTGCTGGAAAATTTTGGTCACATCGTCCACGACATGGTATTTGCGGTCATCCGGGCAATACGGCGACATGGTGGGCGATCCCCATGTCTTGGGCAGGGCGTCCTTCAAGTCACTGAAAGATTTATCGGCGTTGCGGTCCATCATGCGGCAGATGGTGATGGCGGTCAAAACGCCGTCATCGTAACCGCGCCCGATTTCGCCGTTCAGGAAAAAGTGGCCGCTTTTTTCAAAGCCCGCCAGCGCATCAAGCTCGTTCACGCGGCGCTTGATATAGGAATGCCCGGTTTTCCAGTAGTCCGTTTTGACGCCCAGTTCTTTCAGGACAGGGTCGGAATGGAAGAGGCCGGTCGATTTCACGTCGACGACAAAAGTCGGGTTTTTATAAATTTTTGCAAGATCGCGGGCGAGAATGACGCCGATCTTGTCCGCGAAAATCTCTTCGCCCGTATTGTCGATAACGCCGCAGCGGTCACCGTCGCCATCGAAACCGAAACCGATATCCGCGCCTGTTTCCTTGACCTTCTCCGCAATGGCGTGAAGCATCTCGAGGTCTTCGGGATTGGGATTGTAACGCGGGAATGTATAGTCGAGATTGCAGTCCATCTCGATCACCTCGCACCCTATGCGGCGCAGGGCCTCCGGCGCGAAGACGCCGGCAGTGCCGTTGCCGCAGGCGGCGACGACTTTCAGCTTGCGCTTAAGCTTGCCGTCCTTGGTTACATCGGCAAGGTATTTTTCCTTGATATCCGGAATATAGGTGTAGCTTCCGCCTGCGCGTGCTTCCATCTTTCCGTCCAGAACGATTTCCTTCAAACGTCCCATCAGTTCGGGGCCGAAAGTCAGCGGGCGTTCCGCACCGATTTTGACACCCGTCCAGCCATTTTCGTTATGGCTGGCCGTAACCATGGCAACAGCGGGGCAGTCGAGTTCGAATTGCGCGAAGTAGGAAACGGGGGACAGGGCGAGGCCGATATCCTTTACCTGGCATCCCGCCTCTACGAGGCCGAGGGCAAGCGCATGTTTGATGGAGGCGCTGTAGGCGCGGTAATCATGGCCGACGATGATGGCGGGCGGGTTCTTGCCCATTTCATGCATAATCGTGCCGATCCCCATGCCCAGCTTCTGCGCGCCGCGCAGGTTGAGTTGTTCGGGGTGCAGCCACCGCGCGTCATATTCGCGGAAACCCTGCGGCGCGACGAGGACATCGCGTTCGTATTCTTCGGAATTGGGTACGATCTTTTTATCGGTCATTGCTGTCTCCATTTGCGCGCCAATCTAGCAAAACGGCGGCCAAACAACAATCCTTAAACGGGACGGACTATTCATTGAAAACAATCGGTTATCGGGGATGCGGGCTATTTCACCGTGAACGGCACGGGTGCGATTTCCAAAGAAGCATCGCCATCCGCCGTATGAATGACCACAGACAGGGTATGCGCGCCTTTCTCAACCGGCCATAGGTAATGAGGCGTTTTATGCCTGCCGAGCGAGCTGCCATCCAATATCCATTCAATTTCCTGATCGGGGTGGAGCTCCTTGACCTCGAACCGGAATTTCTGGCTGTCCTTTGGAATGCGCGGATTATAGGCAATCATCAAACCGCTGGTCGGCCGTACGAGTTCTGGCGCACGGACGGATGGCGCGGAAGAATTTTGCCGCGGCGGTTCAATATGATCGGGCGCAAAAATTTCTGTGCGAAGCGTGCAGTTGCCGGATGAATCCGCGGGACGCGAGCAAACATCCTTGTAAACAAGGGTAGGGCTTAGATAGAGCGGTTTTGTATCCCGCGTTCTGTTGAGCCGGTCGAAAATACTTCGCAGGGCGAGCGCGGGCCCGGTCGACCCTGTCACATCCTCCATCGGCGTACGGTCAAGGTTTCCCATCCAGAGGCCGACGACATAGCGGTCATTGTAACCCACCGCCCATGCATCGCGGTAGGCTGTGGACGTGCCTGTTTTGACGGCGGTGCGCACGGGAAGGTTCAGGACGCTGTCATTCCCGAATTCCAGGGCGCGGGCGTTAGGATCTGACAATATATTGCCGATGATGGATGCCGTTTCGGGCGAGTATATTTTCCGGCTCCCCGCCGGAAGGGAAGTGTCCTGTGACACTTTCACAGGCTGAAAAACGCCTTTATTGGCAAGCGCGGCATAAGCGCGCGTGAGTTCGAGTAGCGTGACTTCGCCATTGCCGAGCGCCAGCCCCTCATCATAAATATCCGCGCCGCGGTCCAGGCTCTCTATACCGAGGTTTTTCAAGGTCGCCAGAAAATGCGGAACGCCGACATAGTGAATGGTCAGCACAGCGGGAATATTCAGGGAATTCCCAAGGGCCTCACGAAGCGTAATGGCGCCGTAATGCCTGCTGCTGTAATTGCGGAAGCGATGGAGACCTCCGCCGATGGCTTCGGCGATGGGTTCATCATGGACGATGGTCGCCGCCGTCCATCCTTTCTCGAGCGCGGAAGCATACAGAAAAGGTTTGAGTGTTGAGCCGGGTTGCCGCGCAGAAAGAACGCTGTCTATTTCACCGCCTGGCGTCTGTCCGTCGGTCGCGCCGCCGACAACCCATGCGAGGATGTCGCCGTTAGTATGGTCCATGACGACCGCACCGGCATTGCGAACGTTTTTTGCCGAGAGTTTTTTCAGGCGCTGGTCGATGATTTCCTGCACCTGTGTCTGCAAAGTACCGTCCAGCGTTGTGATGATTGCACTGCCTTGAGCCGTAAGACGCGCGTAGCGGGCGAAATGGCGCGCCTCGACCGGAAGGGATGGCTGTTCCGTCCGCAGGATAGAGACGGTGAGATCTTCCATATCCTTCTGGTCGATAAGCCCTTTGTCGCGAAGCGCGGCGGCAAGACGTCCGAGCGGCGTTTCGATGCGGCCCGGCGAGCGGTAAAGATCATAGGCGGACGGTGCGCGGGCAAGAACGACAAGCGCCAGAATTTCTTTGGCGTCCAGCGTCGATGGGTCGCGGTTGAAATAATAACGCGATGCCTGCACTACGCCACGCCTTCCGGATGCATAGGGAATCTGGTTGAGATAAAACTCCAGTATCTGCGTCTTTGTTGCATGGCGTTCGAGGAGCATGGCCTCCCACCCCTCCAGCCATTTGGCCCAGAGCGTCCGCGGACGCGCATTGATCAGGCGTATGGTCTGCTCCGTAATGGTGCTGGCCCCGCGCACGGTTTCGCCCTGACGCAGGTTTTGATAAAGTGCGGCGAGACGTGCTTTCCAATCAACACCGCCATGATCGTAAAAATTACGGTCTTCGGAAAAAACAAACGCGGAAACCAGAAGCTCCGGCATTTCATAGAGATGAACGATATCGTGCTCATTCCAGGCCTTGCCATAGGACAGGCCGAGCGGCTGCCCCGTCCTGTCCATGATGCGCGTGTCCTGCGTCTGGGCGATCACATGGTCAAAAGACTGCGTTACAGGACGGACGCACAGGGCCGTAGCAAGCGCAAGGACCGCGCATACGCTGCAGAATGCATAGGCAATATGCTTAGCGCGCGGTTTCAACAACCACCTTCGTGCCTGTGCCAAGACCGAATATATCCGGGTTATACATTTCTTCCGCGCGTGTAGGCGGTGCTGTAAACGTACCGTCGGCGATCGCCTGCGCGGTGTAGCTTAGGCGGTAATTCCCCGGTTCCAGCCAGTCGGCATAAAAGCGCGCGGAGTCGTGCCGCAGTTCGCGGTGGTAGAAGCTCCAGCGGCCTTCGCCGTAATCGATCCAGTCTCCGTCTTTTTCCCCTGCGCCTTCCGTATCGGCGGACGAACTAATTGCCAGATCTGCATTGACCGTTTCGAGCGCGCCAGGCAGCGGGTCGTGAACGGCGACAAAGCTGCGCCCCGTCGGCACGGAAACATAAAGGTCAACGCGAACCGTATCGCCGCGGGACAGCGATAGCGGGCCATCCACCTTGATCCATTTCC
>QFNK01000060.1 GCA_003240795.1 Micavibrio aeruginosavorus
ACCGCCACCACTGGCGCTTTATCATTTCACCGGAGAACGGCCACGATATCGAGGACTTCCACGGCTATGTCCGCGGGGTGATGAAGCTGGTCGAAAAAGACCTTCAAACATCCCTTACTTGGACGGCGGCCGTACACTATGACACGGACGATGTTCACGCCCATGTGATCGTGCGGGGTGTGAATGATCGGGGCGAGGATCTGGTGATCGGGCAAGATTACGTTAAGGAAGGTTTCCGGCGCCGGGCGCAGGAAGTGGCAACCGAACTCCTGGGCGAGCGGTCTTTGGACGAAATTCGAAAAAGCCAGGAGAAAGAGGTGGAGGCCTTGCGGGTCACTTCTTTGGACCGGTTCATGGCAAATCAGATGGGCGACGAGCGTATGCTGGATGTTCGCGCCAAGACCAATTTTGGAAAATCCATATTCTACGAAGGCCTCATCAAAGGACGGTTGCGCTTTTTGGCCGCGTCTGGTTTGGCCGTCGAACAGCCGCCGGGGGTTTATATGCTCAAAGAAGATTATCAGGACGACCTTAGAGCGATCGCGCAAAAGAACGAGGCGGTCAAACGTCTGTATCCCAAGATTCAGGATCATGCGCGCCTCGATGGTCTGTCTGTTTATGTCATGAAAGACGGGCAGGGGCCGGAGGTCAGCGGTAGGATCGTGGACAAAGGCATTATGGATGAGCTGTACGACCGTAAATATGTCGTGGTTGAGGATATGTCCGCCAATCTGCATTTTGTGGCGGTCGGTGATGCCAGATCCTATGACAAGGCCGAGAAGGGGTCTTTGGTCACGATCAAGCCGGGCACGCAAGCTACCGGCAAGGCCGACCAGAATATCAAGATGATCGCGGATATGAACGGCGGCATTTACGATGCTGTGGTTCACAAGGCTCATGTCGAGAAGGATATGAAGTTCATACCCGAAGAAGACAGGGAGCAATATATCGACTACCACCTGAAACGGCTGGAAACGCTCGAGAAGAACGAGATCGTGAAGCCAATGGATGGCGGACGCTACGAGATTCCGGCCGATGTGATCGCTCAAGGCGAAGAACTGACCAAGAAAATCAACGAGCGCGAGAAGAAGCGTTACTATCCGCACATGAATGTTTTGAGCGCGGAACCTGTCGAACGCCTTGTTCATGCCGAGAAGAAAACATGGCTGGACAAGGAATTGTTCAAGCAGGCGAAGAAAGGCCCATCCATTCCGTACGATGCCGGCGTGTCGCAGGCCTTGGCGGAGCGGCGCGATTGGCTGGTGAAGCAAGATTTGGCCTTTATCCAATCGAACGGGGAGTTTGCTCTGCGCGGAAAAGCCCTGCAGCAGCTCGATGCGATGGAAGTCTATGCGGCCGGTCGCAAGCTCGCCAAGAAATTCGGGGTCGAATTCAGCGATAAGCGGGTCAAGCTCGATCAGCCTGTCCAGTATGGCGGTTTCGTCAAACTTGAAACCGGCACCTGGGCGATCGTATCGCAGGGTAAGGAGCTGCAGCTGGCGCGCGTCGATCACGAACCGAAACTGGAGCGCGGCGATATGGCCGTCCTGAAACAGACCGAGGGCAAGCTGGAATTGCAGGTTGCACCGGCGCGGGCTAAATCGAAGGGCCGTACGAAAGACAAAGATCAGGAAATGGAGTTGTAATCCATGGCAAAGACAGAAAAACGGGTACAGAAGACGATCCAATGGGACGGTGATGTTCTGGATGCCCTTGAAAAGCACAATAAGCAGCAGAGGCTTAATAACCTGTCTGCCGCGGCCAACGATGCTGTCCGTTTTGCGCTATTCCCGGAATATCGTAGCGATCGTGACAAGGATGTAGTGAAGTTGATGCAGGATTTGCGGGCCTCATTATACGAACACCGGAAGAACACTGCGCGGGATCTCATGATTTTGCAGGAAGGACTTTTTCAGTTTGTGGATGTATTCTTCCAGCATACACATTCCATTCCCAAGGATGAGCTGGCCGCGGCGAAAGCACAGGCAAAAGCGCGGCTCGATGATTTTATGGAGCAGTTGGTTCGTAAGATGCAGGATCCTAAACGCCAAGCGAAGGAGAAAGAGTAATGGCCTTACATAAGAAGGGTAATCTGATCTTAACGGACGATGAGAACTACGATTACACGATTTTTAAATGGAGAGTGGGACTCTTTATTCTTGGCAGCCTCTATTTTGGATTTAACATTTATAGATATTTTCCAGCAGACTGGCCCAAGGTATTGAAATTCATTCTTGTTATTGCTGCAGGTGGTACTTGTGGTGCGATCCTTGCCTATTTTGCCAAACAAATAGATGTTTTATTCTCCTGGATTGTGCTCTTGGGGATTTTAGGCGGTATTGGATACTGGATCTGGAATTTAATCTAACCTTGAAAGGTTATGTCGGATAAAATGTCTAGCAAAACAGAGAAAATACTAGCGGCGAGATTCGCAAAGACGCTGACGGCTATGTGTGTCCGTCATACAGAAATTGAAGATATTCATGCTGGAATATCTCCTGTCACAAAAGCGGGTGATTATTCCGATGTAAAAGTGATTGATGCCGAGGGACGTGAAATTCCTTGGAATGCAGTGTCACGCATTTCAGACGATGAAATGAAAATTTTAATGAAAAAAATCGTCAATCGTTTGTACACGTTTTTCATTCAGGAAGAGGATCCCCGCTTTAGGCGGCAGACTGAGTATTATGAGAGGGTTTCCCAATCATGGGATGCGCCAGTGCCGGAAATAGATCCAGCCCTAGACTGCCAATCGAAAAATTAATTATTAGTTTATATAATACTGTTTTTGCGGCGATTATCGCCGTATAATTATATTTTTATAAATTAATGTATATGTTATAGTTTATAGATATTAATAAGTGCGGCGATAATCGCCGTAAATGATATGGATTGTAAACTTATGGCATTGAAGATTGAAAGAAAGCGAGAACTATTGACGCTGCTGCCGGAATCCTTGCCCGTCACGCGGCAATGGCTTGCGCGGCAGGACACGGATTTTAACCGCCATGCGATCGATAACCTTGTCAAAAGCCGCCAGCTTTTCCCTCTGGCACAAGGCGTCTATATGCGCCCCGGTACTACACCAACATGGGAGGGCCTTGTTTGTTTCCTGCAAAACGTCCTGAAAACAGATTTGACCGTTGGGGGATTAACAGCATTGGACTTGCGGGGGCTTGGTCATTACGTTGCCATGTCCAGCAAAAGGGTTGTGCATCTATACGGCAAAGATACCCTGCCCAAATGGGTCAACCATGTTTTACCCGGGATCGAGTTTGTCCGTCATACAGCACTGGTGGCATTTGACGGACTCGATCCTGGCGCATCCGGCCTTGTTAATGATGAATACGATACGGGCTTGAAAAAACTCTATAACGGGGATTCCTCACCTGAATCCCGACAAGCGCCGGCAGGACAAAAAAGCGCATGGCCCTTTATACGCTCTTCGCCAGAACGCGCCTATCTTGAAGTCCTGATGGATGTTCCTGATGCTGTGTCGTTTGAACATGCTGACCAGCTTATGCAGGGATTGACAACATTATCGCCACGTCGTCTTGAGAATTTGTTGAAGAAGGCGCAAAACGTAAAAGTGCGTCGGCTTTTCTTCTGGTTTGCTGAGCGCCATCAATATCCATGGTTCAAGAAACTACCCGACCCTTATACTCTGGATGAGCTAGGATTGGGCGCAGGAAATAGGAGTTTGGTCGAAGGCGGGAAACTTGATGCCAAATACAAGATAACCGTACCGGAGGAAATGTGGACGGAAACAACGAATACTATAAACAAGTCCAGCTTCTGATCAGCGTTCTGCCCTTGGTGGCAAATGAAAAATGCTTTGCGCTGAAAGGTGGTACGGCGATCAACTTGTTTATACGGGATTTTCCCCGGCTATCGGTGGATATTGATCTTGTCTATCTACCGATGGATGACCGCGATACGGCGCTTGCCAATATCACGGCGGGGCTGAACCGTATCGCGGATTCCATTCTGGCGGCCGTACCAGGTACACAGATTCAGAAATCTTTTGAAAGCCGCGCCGATGCGTTGCGCCTGATCGTCAAACGGGGAGATGTTCAGATCAAGATTGAATTGTCGCCTGTTTTGCGCGGATCTGTATTCCCGGAAGAAATGAGAGAGGTTTCCGGAAAGGTAGAAGAACAGTTTGGTTATGTCGAAATGCAAATGCTGTCTATACCCGACCTTTATGCTGGAAAATTATGCGCCGCACTTGACCGGCAGCACCCGCGCGACTTGTTCGATGTGAAGTTTCTCTTGGAAAACGAGGGAATAACCGATGACCTTAGAAAGACGTTTTTGGTTTACCTGATAAGTCACAACCGGACAATCGGGGAACTCTTGCGTCCGACTAGGAAGGACTTACGGGCTACCTATGAAAGCGAATTTGTCCGCATGGCACAAGTGGACGTGCCACTGGAAGAACTGGAAGCTGTTCGGGAAAGACTCATTTCCGGGCTGAACGATTCCCTGATAGATAATGAAAGGCGCTTTCTGCTGTCCTTTAAATCGCTGAAACCGGACTGGCCGTTGTTAGGCTTGCCGAACGTGGAGTTGCTGCCAGCTGTGCGTTGGAAGATGCTGAATCTTAGTAAAATGGATAAATTGCGTCATGCCCAAGCCTTACGCAATTTAGAGGATATTCTATATGGTGAGTGATACAAATCACCTTTCCAAGAGCGATATGCATATTTTGAGAAGGTTTCCCAATCATGGGATTCGCCCAAACCGGAGCTTGATCCGGCCCTGGATTGCACAAAAGATAAAAAATCCGGATAGTCTTATCGGGGTTTTCTATCCTGATTTATATAAGAATTAAAAACACTTATATGATATTTAGCCGCTTGCGTATTCTGTACATAGCTAGGACATGAGTGCTGGTATTTTATATAATTTAGGATTATACCATCCTCCATGCCTCATATTACCGGAAATCAGATGCGCGCCGCGCGCGCCCTTATGAATTGGAGCCAAAGCGACCTTGCAGATAAGGCGGGTCTTTGGCATCCAACGATTGCGAATATTGAAACTGGAAAAACTACGCCGAGTAAAGCAACACTGGATAAGATTTCCGGTGTTTTTATCAATCATGGTTTAGAGTTTCTGGATGGGGAGGGCGTCAAGAAGAAAACGGAGACAGTCCTGACGCTCTCTGGTGAGAGCGATTTCGAAAGATTTTACGACCTTGTGTACGATGCCGCCAAAACAACTGGCGGCCAAATTTTTATAAGCAATGTCGATGAGCGTATCTTCGATGAATTTGTGCAGCCCGAATTTGATAAATTCCACATGCACAGGATGGAACAAATCCGAAGAAATATAGATTTTCGCACGCTTGTTAAGGAAGGGGATGATTACCTTCCCGCAAAAGGCTATTCCAAATACAAATGGCTTGCCGCCGAGAAATTTGCAAACACCCCTTTTTATGTATTCGCAGACTATCTTGCCATCATCATTATGATCGATGAGCCGATGATTATTCTTATCAAGAATCAGAAAGTGGCCGATCTATATAGAGAGAAATTCCTAATTCAATGGGAATCCGCGAAGAAACCGATTTTACCCGAAAGACCAAAAGGGAAAAAGAAAACGGCCTAAATTTTTATTTAAAGGCACTTCGCAAAACATCGATGATTGCATCTGTTTCAGTATCATCTTCACTTTCACCCTGTTCTCTATGAAAATCTAAAATCTCGTCGCGCAAGGCATCACTCATATTTGCGGATTGCTTTGGCTTGTTAGGGTCGTTTTTGAAGATATCCAGCTGGTTTGGATCCGGCTCCTGCTTTTGGCTGCCTGTTTCCTTGGGAATATCAAATTCCGGGATCATGTGATCGACAATTTTAAGATTCGGCACATCAGGCGGCGGCAACAGCCTTTTGGCAAAATTCGCGTCTTTGTAATAGGCGATCTTTTTGGCGCGCACCGGGTATGAGGCTTCCGTAATAATGATTTCCTCGTGCTTCGGTAGCTGTTTGACCTTTTCCTTGGAAATCAGGGGACGCGCGCGGAAACTGGTATTCTTGCTTGGCGATTCATATTTGAAGGAATTCTTCTTCGAAGTTGAAACAGTTTTAACCGTCCTCTCGCCGCATGAATTGCTGACGTAGTTTGCTGTTTCAAGATCATTGGCGGAAAAGAATATCTGGTGAGCGCAGCAGGAGAGAATACCGTCCCGCTTGTCCTTGCCGTATGTATCATCGAGCCATTTCAATCCCTGCACCACGGCCATGACGCGGCAATTATAGCCGCCTAAAAGCGTAAAAGCAGAAGTCATGGATTTCATTTCGCCTAGCATGTGGAATTCGTCCATCATCAGAAGCACTTTATAAGGCTCGGTTTCATCCGGTTCTTTTAAGGAAAGCGTGGTAATGACCTGCTCGAAGAAAATCCGCAAAAGAGGGGCGAGGGTTTGAATCTGGCCGGTCAAAACGCCAACATAAACGGCCATCCGTTTTTTTCGCATATCGGAAATGGAAAAATCACTGGCAGAAGTGGCCGCGTCGATCACAGGGTTGTCCCAAAGGTTGATCGCCTGGTTCAAAGAGGATTTTACCCCGCTTCGCTCTTTTGCGGCCTTGTTCGCAAAATTCATCAAGGACTTCTTGATCGTTGACGACAATTCGGGATGTTTGGATACGATATGGCGGCAAATATCCCCTAGATCCTGCTCGGTTCCCAAAAGCCGGTTTATGGCGCCGATGGTGGACGGCATGGTATCGCTTTCCATGACATAGAGTGCAAGACCGACGAACAGGGCGCGCGCTTCGGAAGCCCAAACAGGATCACTCTTTACAGGGTCTTTAATCAGGATATTGGCAATAATCTGGATATCGCTGATCCTTTGATACGGGTCTTTGCTGACACCATCGAGCGGATTATAGCGGTGCGATTTGCCGTTTTGGTCTAACGGGGACCACATGAAAACATCATGGCCGTGTTCTTTTCTGAATCCGGCCGTTTTTCTGAAATTCTCATGCTTGATATCCAGACATATAATAGAGTCGGGCCAGTTCAGAAGATTTGGCACGACAATTCCGATTCCCTTACCGCTGCGCGTTGGAGCTATTATTATGCAATGCGTTGGCGTATCGCTGATCAGGTATTTTCCTTTGTATTTCCCCAAAATCAGCCCCTCGCGTGCGAACAGGCCTGCGTTGTGGATTTCCTGCCAGGTTGCCCAATGCGCGTCGCCAAATTCCGGTTCTCTTTTTATAAAGAAGCTGATGATCATGCCGGCCATAAGGATATGCGGGACAGCCAGAGAGATCAGGAAGCGGGATTTTATGCGCGGGTCATGAAGATAAGGCAGGTTTGACCAGATCGACCACGGCATGGCGGCTTCAATGTTCTGCCCGGCCCATCCCATATATATTACCGATGCGAGATAAGACGCTGTGATCAGGCCGAACAGGATACTTATGGTGATGAAAGCGCCTTGATTTTTGAACATCACGGATACCAGACTTCTGATATAATCCTTTTGCCGCCAATTCTTTTGAGTTGCACGACCACATCCACGATCGAGCGAATGTAGTCCATGATCTGATCGTTCTGCAGGCCAAGTTGAGCTTGCATGACCATCATGGCAATTTGCTTGAAGGCGCCGTGGGGCGTATCGGCGTGAACGGTGGTAATAGATCCGGGGTGGCCGGTGTTTACGGCGCGCAAGAAGGTATAGGCTTCTTTACCCCGTAACTCACCAAGCAAAATCCGATCGGGGCGAAGACGCAAAGAGGCTTCCAAAAGGCTTTGAATAGTTACTTCTGCAATACCCTGTTCACCCTTGGAGGCAAGCAGGGGAACATGGTTTTGATGAACAGGTTTGATTTCGGGCGTATCTTCGATCGTTATGATCCGTTCTTCGGGATCGATCTCTTTCAAGATGGCGTTTAAGAGGGTTGTTTTTCCCGTTGAGGTTCCGCCCGATATAATGATGTTCTTTTTTGATTTTGCGGCCAGAGCAATAAATTGATAAAAATTCTTTTGCTCTGCCAAGGCCCGCAGCTGCGCGTCATGGGGTTTCAAATCTGAATCCGTAACCCAATCCACCGCCTCAAAAGCTCCTGCTGCCGCATAATCAGCCAGATCCATATCTTTTACGACCTGTTTTCTGATCGAAAAGACGATGCCGTTTAACGTCGCGGGCGGCATGATAACCTGTACCCGCTCACCTGTCGGTAGGGAGGCAGAGAGAAGGGGGTTTTGTAAATTGATGGCCTGTCCGGTCGTGTTTGCAATCTGCCGCGCCAGACGCATCATGTGGTCTTTCGTAATATCGGCACAATCAATCTTTTCCATTGAAGGATTTCCGATACGCTCTATCCAGAGTTCACCGGAACGGTTGACGCAAATTTCAGCTATCTCAGGATCATCCAGATAGACTTTGAATATATCGAGATAACGCTGTAGGAAAACCTTGTCAGTCGGCTGGTCGTCCTGATTGGCTACTTGCGGTTTCATATTTACTCTCTTGGCATATTCCCTGCCACTTGCGAGAAATCGAGATCCTTGCCTACGAAGACTTTGATCCTTTTCCCCTGATCGACATGGATGGTAGGCGGGATGGCGATAGAATTTTCCAGTGCGATTTCGGACGCTCTTGAGAAATCGTCGCCGGTTTCAAGGGCCACCGTCGCAGAATCCGTATCATCCATGGCGTTGACCCCGATTTTCAGGCCTGCATCGATCATCGAAAGCAGAACAGAGGAGCCGAAACGCTCGAAGAAGTGCGTATCGATTTCTCCATCAAGGCCCGAACGACCCAAAGCGTCCGTTCCGTAAGAGCCGATATTGACGCTC
>QFNK01000061.1 GCA_003240795.1 Micavibrio aeruginosavorus
CCGTATCGATAAGGGCGCGCAAAGTTTTCACAGCGCAAGCATATGATTTTTAACTATAATTTCGCAATGCAATGAATTGTTTTTCAACAATTTCCTTTACTTTTTGCATAAATCCGTTTAAACATCTCAGGATCGGCGGAATTATATAAAAACGATAAAAAATTATCGATACGCCTGACCCTAAAAATGCAATTCGGGTGAGCATGGGCCAGACTAAAACGTTGAAAAACCAGATAAGGATGATCGACCCACAACCGGGTCCGGTCACCGCGCAGCCCGCCGCGCCGCCGAAATCGCTCGAGGAGAGCATGGCCGAATACAAGGCCCTCCTCAACTCCGTCCCAGAAGCCATCATCCGCAAAGCCTGGTTCACCATGGCGCACCTGATCCTGCAACCGGGGTCGAAAGTCGTCGAGATGGGCTGCTCCGAAGGCGCGATGATTTTCGCCATGGCGGTCATGAATCCCGATTACCACTTTATCGGCGTGGATTACGATCGCCACCTGATCCGTCAGGCGCGCGATTTGTACCAGCTCAAAAACCTCGAGTTTATCTGCGGCGATATCGGGCAAAACGTCATCCCGGAAAATTCGGTCGATGCGATCATCAATTCCTTCATCCTGCATGAAATCTACACGCAGTCCCACTGCAACGAGAAGATGGTCGAATCCATCGTCGAGAACCACTTCCGCATGCTCCGCCCCGACGGACTTTTGTTCATCCGCGACTTCTCGTTGCCGGAACATGCGTATGTCCTTCTTGAAATGCCGGACGAACCGTCCTATCCGGAGCGTGGCATTTTCGGCCTGTCGGAACCGGAACTGCTGATCCAGTATTCTGAGAAAGCGCGTCCGCTCGAAGACCCCGCGCACCGCGGCTTTTATCTTGACGAGCTGCCGCCCCGTTTCCCGCAGACGCGCCTCTTCCGCCTGCCGTACAAATGGGCGTATGAATTCATTCTCCGCAAGGACGACCGCGAATACTGGGAAGAAGAACTGCAAAAGGAATACGCGTTCCTGACCGAGCGCGACATGCGCCGCATGCTCAAGGCGTGTGATGCGCGCCTGCTCTACACCGCCCCTCACTGGGACCAGCAGATCGTCAAGGCGCGGTTTGAAAAGAAATTCAAGCTGTTCGACGAGAACGGCAAGATGATGGGGAACCCGCCGACCAGCTTCATTACGCTGGCACAGAAGGTTGGCGAAAAGAAATCATTGCTTCTGACCGAACGCAAGCCCGCGCGCACGCCGAACCGCACGATCCGCGTCACCGCGATGCGCGACGAAATCGGCGGACGCATCCAGGACGTCGTGTCCCGCGATCAGGAAACGATAGAAATCCTCCCCTACCGCATTGTCGAGGGGAACAGGCTTTCCCTCTTCGTGCATGACGGCCTCCCGCGCGGCCTTGTCAACGCCGTGCCGCGCAACGGCCCGAACATAGACGGCAAACGCTGGTCCGGACACATGACGGAGGCGATCGCCCTGCCGCACGATGTGTTCGAAACGCTGAAACCCGGCGATACGAAATCAACGTTCAATTTCGCGCGTGAATTCCTCGGCCTGAAAATCGTGCCCGGCAAGGACATGGAGGACGGCCCCGGTTTCTATCCCGCGCCCGACCATATCGACGAGCATATCCAGACCAAATACCTGCAGGTACAGGAACAGCAAGGGCCTATCTCCCTGCGCCACGCGATGCCTGAGATCACCGGTTTCTCCAGCGAGGGGAAAATCCGCGAAGTGGACGCGCAGCGTGTCCTGAACGCCATCGGCATCGGATTGATCCCGAACAGCCGCCTGGAAATCCAGATCCTCGCCCTTTACGAGAAGCTTGGCATTCCTTACGAGGCATGGGCGGACTGCCCGCTCGGCCTGATGACGGAAGAGCCGGAGGAAACGACACGCCTTGCCGAAATCGTTGAAAAGCTGGCACAGCGCGACAACCGCTTCCGCGAGATCCGCGGCACCGCCGGGCAGATCAAGACCGCGCACTCCGTCTTCGTCGATGAAGGCCAGATCAAAGGCGGCATCACCGGCCTTGCCAGCCGCGAGATGGAATTCATCCTGCGCGAAGACCAGTCACAAAACACCGCCGTCATCCTGCCCCTCACCAAGAGCCTGAACGGTGAAGTCATGGCCGGCATTATCGAAGATTACTTGCCCGTACCGCAGCGTTATAAGGGCAACGGTTATATCGTCGACTGCCCGAGCATGCCGCTGCCGAAGGAAATCACGAATTTCGAACTCGCGCGCAAATATATCGCCGACAAATTCGAAGTGCCGCTCGATTGCGTTTCGCGCATGGGCGAAAGTTATTTCAGCCATGTGGGACTGACGCCGCAGCGTATCTATCCATTCGCCGTCTCCACCGCTGGGGTCAAAGGCTGGATGAAATCGGGCCGCGGCGGACGCGGACGTTACGCACCGCTCAGCAAGCTGTGGAAGATGATTTACGGCAGCAACAGCACAAGCTTCCTCTGGACGGCGGCTTACGCCATCAAAATGACGGCAGGCATGAACAGCGTGCATTCCCCCGCCGCGACCTTCTCCGTCAAGCTGGCGGATGCGAAATCAATTCCCGTCGGCCTGAAAGCCGCGAATATTTCCAAGAGTCCCTCTTCGCCCGCCAGCACGTATTCACGGGACGCTTAGGTCCATGCAGCATGTTTTCGACAGGGGGCAGATCGCGCGTCAGCGCAGCCGTTTCCGTTCTTCCGAAACCGGCGACCGTTACTTCCTGTTCGACTGGACGATGCGGGAAATAACCGACCGCCTTTCCATCGTGCGCCGTGATTTTCCCGTGTGCCTGACCATCGGCGGACGCGGCAAGGCCGCAGCGTTTGCCGATCACGCTACGCAAACCTATATCACGCTGGATGCATCGGCGTCCGTGCTTCCCCCGCAAAACGGAATCGTCGCCGAAGAGGATTTCCTTCCTGTTGCCAAGCAATCCATCGACCTTGCCGTCAGCGTGCTTTCCCTGCATACCGTCAACGACCTTCCCGGCGCGCTTTTGCAAATCCGCGAGAGTTTAAAACCGGACGGCCTCTTCCTTGCAGGCATGTTCGGGGGCGAAACCCTGCGTGAGCTTCGCGAGTGTCTGTACGAGGCGGAAATCGAACTGCGCGGCCGCGTGTCCCCGCGTGTCGCGCCCTTTGCCGACAAGCCGCAGATGGGAACATTGATGCAGCGTGCGGGCTTTGCGCTTCCTGTCGTCGATTCCGAAATCCTGACCGTCACTTACGACAATATCTTCGCTCTGATGCACGACCTGCGCACGATGGGTGAGGCCAATGCCGTCAGGGAGCGTACGAAATATTTCACGCCGCGCTCCGTCTTTCTGCGCGCGGGCGAACTCTATGCCGCGCGTCATGCCGACCCCGACGGCCGCATCCGCGCGTCGTTTGAAATCATCTTCCTGCTCGGCTGGGCGCCGCATGAGACCCAGCAAAAGCCCCTACGCCCCGGCTCTGCGCAAACAAGGCTTGCGGATTTCCTCGGAACAGAGGAAATTGGAACCGGGGAGAAACCGCATTGACACAAGCACAAGTTCACATCATTCCGGTCCTGCAGGACAATTATTGCTACATCGTCGAAGGCGATGACAAACGCTGCATCGTCATCGACCCCGGGCAGGTGAAACCCGTGGCCGCGCATATCGACCATCACGGCCTGACCCCTGTCCTTATCCTGAACACGCACCACCACGCCGATCATGTCGCGGGCAATGCGGAGTTGAAGGCCATCTATAAAATTCCCGTACTCGGCCCCGCATCCGAAGAACGAATGATCCCGCACCTGACGGGCACGATCAATCCCGGCGACATCGTGAGCGAGGCCGGACTCAATTTCCACGTCATCGAGACGCCCGGCCACACGATGGGGCATGTCGTTTTTTACGATGCGGAAAACCGCCTTCTCTTTGCGGGCGACACGCTTTTTTCCATGGGGTGCGGCCGCCTTCTCGAAGGATCACCCGAGGATATGTTTCAAAGCCTGTCCGTACTGAAAACCCTGCCACCGGAAACGCTTCTCTATTGCGGCCATGAATATACGGAAGGCAACGGCGCGTTCGCCGCATCGCTCGGACCTGAATCCGCCGCGCTCAAATCACGGCGGGACGAGGTGCGGAAACTGCGCCTCAACAACCGCCCCACCCTGCCCGTCACGCTCGCCACCGAACTGGAAACAAATCCATTCCTGCAAGCGGGCGATATCGCAACGTTTGCCGATCTCCGCCGCCGCAAGGATCATTTCTAGCAGGCACTAAAAAAGCGGCTGGAAAGCCGCTTTTTCAAAACATGTTCTCAACACGCGTTACTGAGGCTGCGCATCGCCGCCCGTGTTGCCGTTGCTGTTGCCGCGGTTATCGTTGTTATTGTTGTTGCGTGGGCCGTTCGGTCGGCGGCCGCGGCCACCCTGCTGTGGACGTCCGCCGCCGCTTTGGCGCGGCTGAGGCGCGTCCATCGCGAAATCATCTTCGGAGAAATCACCTTCTTCCCCTGGACCCTTGCGGGACGAGCGGTGCGGCGGGATTGGAAGCGGACGCGAACCCAGACGGTCGCGCTCGCTGATCGCGATTTCGATTTCGACGCGCGCCAGAACTTTACGTACCTCGTGCATGCATTCCATCAGGGATTCGCGCGTTTCGGTGCTCTTTCCGTCTTTCGCCCAGGCTTCAAAGCTCTTGATGCAGGCATCCGTCGTTTCGCGCAGTCTTTGTTCGATTTCATCCATGACGTTGGCCTTTCATATTCCTGTTACGCTCAAGCCCGACACCTTATCTTCGCAGGCGCAGGATGGCAAGGTTGTTCGATTAAAATGGGATCAGCTTTTGAAAAAGGAAGACGCCGCGGCGGCGTAAGCCTTCTTTTTATCGATCTCCGCTTCCGCGCGGGTGATTTCCAGCTTCAGGGTGCTGACATAATGCGCCAGCTCGTCCACCGACATCGGTTCGAGGTTCTTGAGCTTCGGGGCTTTGGGTTTTGGGTCGAGATCATCTTCAAACATGGAAAAAACCTAGCAAAAACCGCGCAATGCGCCAAGGAAAAACAAAATTCCTTGCAATCGTCCCCATCCCCGCTATAGTGGGCGCATTCCCCGACATTGATAATGTCAAACAAGTTGAAACGGATGGGGCGTTTCGACACCGAAAACCCGTGTCCGCATGACAGGAGATAAAGCATGAGCAAACCGCAGGATGCACCGAAACTACTGATGCCGAAAGCGACGGCCGTCTGGCTGATCGACAACACGGCGCTTGAATTCGACCAGATCGCCGATTTTACCGGCCTGCATGTTATCGAAGTCCAGGCTCTGGCCGATGAAGAGGTCGGACGCGGCATCGTCGGACGCGACCCCGTAAAGAACAACGAAGTCGCCGCGGATGAGCTGGAAAAAGCCAAAGCCGATACCTCCTACCGCATGAAAGTCCTGCGTTCGCGCACAGACCTTCCGTCCGTCAAGGTGCGTGCGAAAGGCCCGAAATACACGCCTGTTTCCAAACGCTCAGACAAGCCGGACGCGATTGCATGGATCCTGAAAAACCATCCTGAAATCTCCGACGCGCAGATCACGAAACTGGTCGGCACGACGAAGCCGACGATCCAGTCCGTGCGCGACCGCACACACCCGCAAAGCTCCACGCTGAAGCCGCGCCACCCTGCGGAGCTCGGCCTTTGCACGTATCAGGAAATCGAAAAGGCTTCCGAAAAAGGCCTGCGCGCACAAGGCAAAGACCCTGCACAGGTCAAGGCAGAACGCGAAGCCCAGCAGAACGCCAAACATGAAGAGGCCGCAGCATCCGAGAATTCCAAAGAAGGGATTTTCAGCGGTTTCGATTTCTCCGCCTTCATGTCCAACATGGGCGGCAAGAAGGAGTAGGCTTCAGCCCGCTCCGCCCCGAATGCAAAACAGCTCCCCTGCGGGAGCTGTTTTTTATAACTTACAAAAGGGCCGGGCTTATCCCGAGATCCCTTCGATCATTTCCTTCAGATGGAGTTTTTGCTGTTTTAACATTCTGATGTACAAATCACTCGTGCCCGGGCTGCGTTGTTCCAGCTCGATCTTGTGAGCTATAGCGGCGTGTCTAGCCTCTAATGCTTCTTTGTGCGCAGATGCCATTCGCAATCTCCTTTCATCTTGTGGTTGGGTGATGGTTGATTAGACCACATGGCAGGTTCTTTCGCAAAACAACTTTGCAAAGAAATTTTATTTCAGAAAATGCTTGTAAACCCACGCCTATTTTCTTCAATCTTATCAAACCGATCGGACAACCCGACAGGTGCGCCCTTGCCACTTGGCACATTCTAAAAAATTACCATAAGCGGTTTAATATTTACTTAATACGGCGCGGCGTCATCAAAGATCAAAGACAACACCCTGCGCCAATGGCAGCGCGGCGGAGTAATTCACCGTCTGCGTCTGACGGCGCATATACGACTTCCAGGAATCCGATCCGCTTTCGCGGCCGCCGCCCGTGTCCTTTTCCCCGCCGAATGCGCCGCCGATCTCCGCGCCGCTCGGCCCGATATTGACGTTGGCTATTCCGCAATCACTGCCCGCCGCGGAGAGGAAGCTTTCCGCCTCGCGCACATCGCGCGTGAAGATGCATGACGACAATCCCTGCGGCACATCGTTGTTGATGGCGACAGCATCCTCGAATTTCTCATACGTCATCACGTACAATATCGGCGCGAAGGTTTCGTGTTTGACGATTTCGACCTGCGCGTTCATTTCGACGAGTGCAGGCTCGACATAAAAGCCGCCCTTGGATTTCACGCGGCCACCGCCAACGAGGATTTTACCGCCCGCTTCGCGCGCCTCTTCCAATGCGCTCTGCATTGCGTTGAACGATGCCTCGTCGATCAGCGGGCCGACAAGCGTTTTGCTGTCCAGCGGGCTTCCCACGCGGATCGAGCCGTATGCTTTCTTGAGGGATTTGAGCAATGCGCCGCGTACGTCCTTATGCACGATCAAGCGGCGCAGCGACGTGCATCTCTGCCCCGCCGTGCCCACCGCGCCGAACAATATCGCCCGCACGGCCATGTCGAGATCGGCGCTCGGCGTTACGATCATCGCATTGTTGCCGCCGAGTTCGAGAAGCGAACGTCCCATGCGCGATGCGACGGTCTGCGCGACCGCCCTGCCCATCCGTGTGCTGCCCGTCGCGCTGACGAGCGGCACCGACCTGTGGGAGGACAACGCCTCGCCGACATCTGCGCCGCCGATCACAACCTGCAACAGATTGTCCGGACATGCGTGTCCCGCTTTTTTGAATCTTGCCGCCGCCTTTGCGAAAAGCTTTTCACAGGCAAGCGCGGTGAGCGGCGTTTTCTCCGACGGCTTCCAGATCACCGGATTGCCACACACGAACGCCAGCGCCGCATTCCACGACCATACGGCCACTGGAAAATTGAATGCCGATATAACGCCGACGGGGCCAAGTGGCTGCCACGTTTCGCGCATGTGGTGGCCGGGGCGTTCGGACGCAATCGTCAAACCGTATAGCTGGCGCGAGAGGCCGACCGCGAAATCGCAGATGTCGATCATCTCCTGCACTTCGCCGAGACCTTCGGACAAAATCTTTCCGGCCTCCAGCGTGACCAGCCTGCCGAGGTCTTCCTTCGCCGCGCGAAGCTCCTCCCCCAGAAGACGCACGAGTTCGCCGCGCACCGGCGCTGGTACCGTTTTCCATTGATCGAAGGCAGTTGTGGCTTTTCGTACGGCCGCATCGACGCCGGCGGCGTTTTGCGTTTTGACCGTCGCAAGAAGCGCACAATCGATCGGCGTGTGGACGGCTAGCGTCCCGCTTTTCAGGCCAGCAAGACCGTTGGCCTTAAGAATGCTCTGGTAATTCTTCATTGGCTTTTGTCTCCTTGTTCTTGGCTTTGCGCGGGCGAAGACGTGTTTCATGGATATCGCCGCTTTCTTCCAGCAGCGGGAACGCCACTGTGCACATATAGGTGTTGATGCGGCGGTAATCGCGGATGATGTCGAGGTGGAGCGAGCTTGTCGCGATCGTCTCCGGCACGCCGCCGCGCAGACGGTCAATATGTGTCGTCATGCCATCTATTTCCGCCTTGCGGATAATTTCCTTGCCCTCGATCAGGCGGCGGGCGGAGTCGATATCGTTGGAGATGAACAGCGACTGCGCGAGCTGGACGCTTTCAAGGACGAGCTTGTGCATATGCTCGATCTCCTTGAAACCGGCGTCGGAGAAATGATGCAGGTTCTTGATCTTCTTCTGCGCCAGCGGCATCAGGTTCTTGTCGATCACATCGCCGACATGTTCGATGTTCGTGGAGAAAGTCAGGATCTGCACATATCTCTGCGCCTCCTTGTCATCCATGAATTCGCGGCTCAGTTTCGCCATGTAATTTTTGATGGAACCGTAGAGGCGGTCGACCGTGTTGTCCTCGTCCTTGATCTTGAGGAGGAGTTTTTCATCGTTCGTCTTGAGGACGCGCAGCGTGTCTTCCAGCATCTGCTGGATGATGTCGCCCATGCGGAGCGTTTCGCGCGCGGCCGCGGCCAGCGCGACGGATGGCATGTCGAGGTCCTTGTCGTTGAGGTAGCGCGCCATGCCCGGATCATCGGCGACGGGACGCGTCGGCAGCGCTTTCTTGAGAAGACGGTTCAGCACGCCGGTGAACGGCAGGAACAGAAGCGCGAGGACGATGTTGAATCCCATGTGGAAATGGACGATCTGGCGCGCATGGTCGGGATCGACGCGGTCCAGATACGGCACGACCATGCCGAGGAGCGGCAGGCACCCGAACACGCCGATCGTGCGGACGATCATATTGCCGAG
>QFNK01000062.1 GCA_003240795.1 Micavibrio aeruginosavorus
ATCCATCTACGGCCTGGAAGACATCGAACGGGCGGCGCACCTGGCTGTGGATCGCACGTGACAGCGTCTGCGAAATAAACGACTCGCGCGTCGGGTCCTGAAAGCCCGACCTGCTTTTCTTGGAACGGGTGATGAGCAGTTCACCCCTGCTGTAATCCATGGAGAAATTGAGCGCGGGCTCGATACTGGTTCGGATGCGGTCGATGCTCTCCGGCCTGTCGTCTTCTTCTATCTGGTCTGCGATCAGGGCGATCTCCCCCGCAACCGCATAGGCAAGCCTGTTCCCCATCGTCTGCCAGTGGCGGTCGAAAAAGATATAGGTTGTGATGATCTGCACTAGAAAGATCGGTGTGACGAGGATCAGAAGCGACCGGCCGAGAAGTGTGCGCGGCAACACGTCCTTGACGGCGGAACGGATACTGCGAAGCGTCTTCATGCGCCCGCCTCTTCCGCGCGCAGCAAATACCCCTTCCCGCGCACAGTCAGAAGATAACGAGGCACCTTGCTGTCTTCCTCCAGTTTGCGGCGCAGGCGGGTCACCTGAACGTCAATGGTCCGTTCCCCCGCATCGACCCCGCACAATTCCGCAAGATCCTCGCGGCTCAAAACCGTGTCAGGTTCGCGCAGCAGGGCTTTGAGCAAATTCACCTCGACATCCGTCAGGCGCACCGCCTCATCCCCGTCCACTAGCTCCGGCACCTGCGGGTCATATCGCCAGCGGCCGATCGTATACACCTTGACCGCCGCCTTCTCCTGCGGCCTGCGGCGGAGCAGAGATTGAAGCCGCAGCACCAGCTCCCGCGGATCGAACGGCTTCGTAAGATAATCGTCCGCCCCGCTTTGAAACCCCGTGATCCGGTCTTCCACCTCGCCCATCGCGGTCAGGAGGATGATCGGCACATCGTTGCCGCCCGCGCGGATGTCCTGCGCCAGAGAACGACCGTCCTGCCCCGGCATCATCACATCGAGGACGATGGCGTCGAACAGCCCGATTTCCATGATCTCCTTCGCGCCCTTCGCGTCCGGCGCGGTAAAGGATAGAAACCCGTTCTCTCCCAGATAGCGGGACACAAGCTTTCGGATGCGGTCGTCGTCGTCCACCACAAGGACATGGGGAAGCGATTGTAAATCCTGTAAGTTTTGGGCACCGGCCATAGAAATTACCTATCAGGAAACACCCATACGGGCAAGGAAGATGGGAGAATGACCATCTTCATAAATTGACATAATGTAAATGCATTTGCTATCGTCTACCTAGGTTAAAAACAATGGCGAAAGAGGCTCGCGATGCCAAACGATGCGGACGGAATGCAGGAAATCCATATACTTGGCTTCTCTCAAGAAAAGCTGGATCAAGACGTTGCACGGCTTTCCCATCAAAAAGCACAATTCAATCACGTAGCCAATCACAGTTCGCACAAAATCCATGCCCACCCCATTGTGGCAAAGATCGATAATAACAACATCATCGAATTCAATGTTCGGGAAGCTGTTCCAAAAGACTGGATCATCAACCCGGAAACCGGCGCGGTAGATACCACCAGACTACCCGAACGCCGCTTCCAGACCCCGTATAAGGATGACGGCATTACCATTGACGAGGAAAAATTCAACGAACGCGCTGAAAAGGCCGGCTTAAATCAAAAACAAACCGAGCAGGAACGCCTGCTTCATTCCGCGCATCACATAGTCCACGCAACAAAACTTGTCGCCGCGACGGAAAAGTGCCTTGTGCTGAGAAGCCGCGACGGGGAATTGCGCGACGGCGCACAGAAATACACTCTGCCTCCCCTCGGAAAAGGCCACGTGCCCGTCCCGCCGCCCAATCTCTGAAAAGCACCGCCAGAGAGACGCTTGCATTTCTCTCCGCTTTGCCGAAATATGGGCGCTCTGACAATTTACAAGAGTGGTGATAATCATGGCACAAGCTTTCAGCGACCGCGACGGAATGATCTGGATCGACGGCAAAATCCTTCCCTGGCGCGAAGCGAACATTCATATTTTGACCCATGGCCTTCACTACGCCTCCGCCGTGTTCGAAGGCGAACGCTGCTACTCCGGCAACATCTTCAAATCGACCGAGCATTCGCAGCGCCTGATCCGCTCCGCCGAACTGATCGACATGAAAATGTCCATGACGGTGGAGCAGATCAATCAGGCGAAGGAGGAAATCCTCGCCGCCAACAAGCTGACCGACGCCTACCTCCGCCCCGTTGCATGGCGCGGCTCAGAACAAATGGGCATCTCCGCGCAGGCAACCCTGACCCACGTCGCCATCGCCTGCTGGGAATGGCCGTCCTATTTCTCCCCCGAAATGCGGGAGAAAGGCATCTCCCTGCAAACCGCCAAATGGCGCGCCCCGATGCCGGACACGGCCCCGACCGCCTCCAAAGCCTCATGCCTTTACGCCACGCACACGATGGCCAAGCACGCGGCCGAGGCGAACGGCTATACCGACGCGCTGATGCTCGACTATCGCGGCCTCGTTGCCGAAGCCACGGGGGCAAACCTGTTCATGGTCAAGGACGGCGCGATCAGGACGCCTATTCCGGATTGCTTCCTGAACGGCCTGACGCGCCAGACGGTGATCCAGCTTGCCAAAGACCTCGGCCTGCAGATCGATGAGACCCGCATCAAACCGGAAGAGCTGGCACAGGCCGACGAAGTCTTCCTGACCGGCACCGCCGCGGAAGTCACCGCCGTCGGCAAGATCGACGATGTGACTTACAAAGTCGGCCCGGTAACACGTCAATTGCGCGACGCTTACGAGTCCCTCGTCCGCACGAAAACGGCCATCGCCGCTTAAGACACTATTAACCAATTGTAAAAACTATAAAAAATCGACCTCTTATGGGTCGATTTTTGCTTTTTATTAATATCTTTGGCTATAATGGTGACAGAATTACATAACAGAGAGTTTTATGGCACAAGGCAGACGCCCAGGCAGACAGGAACAGCTTAAGACCATCGAAGGTCTGGGCTTCCTCGTCAATGGCGAGCCTTCCAGAACCGACGCCTTCGCCTCCCTTCCCGACGCGGCAATCAGCACTCTCGCCCGTACAATGACGCGCAGCGTCGATAAGAACGCGAAACCTGTTCAAAGCTTCGGCAGCTCCATCTCCTCTTTCTTCAGCGGCGGCCCCGCTCCGCAAGGCGCGAAGGAAAAGCTTCAGACCATTCTCGACCGCGCCGAAAGCGATGCGGGCCTGAGCGATCCGAACGAAATCAAAGGCTTTCAGGCAGCCCTGAGCGCCAGCGGATACGAAATCAATTTCGATGGCACAATCGACGCCCGCGAAAAAGGGTACATCGCCGACTTCCGCCAGCGTCTGAACAGCGGTATGTCGCTGGGCGCGATCGCCAACAAGAACTTCGCCGATGCCGATGCGCTTGCCACCGAAAACGCCAACAGGCTGGAACGCGAAAGACAGCAGCGCGCCGACCTCGAACGCCGCCAGGCAGCAGAGCGCGACGCGGGCATCAAGCAACAGGAAAACATCTACAACCGTTACTCCTCCGGCCTCGTCTATGCCGGCTATCTTGATCCTGCGAAGGCCGCCGATCCGAAAGCCGCCGCCACCGCAATGGCCTATTTCATCGTCGACAACGCCGAAGACGGTAAATACACGCAGGTTCGCGACAGCCTGTTCTCCGACGTTCAAAACGGAACGCCATCGCAGGCCGCCGTCGAATACCTGCAAAAACACACGCAAGGTCAGGTTGTTGGAACGCGCCTTCAGGCCGACCTTGAAAGCAACGACCCGGCGCGCATCAGGCTCGCCCAGAACTTCATGGCCTTCGAAGGCCGCGATGTTCAGGCAACCGGCACGATTGATGCCGCCACATTCAAGAATGGCGAAGAATCCATCCGCGCCCCTCTGACAATGCCGCCCGGACTTGTCACCAATGGCGAAGTCGATATCAGCAAACTCTATATAATGGCCGAACGTGGCCAGCTGTACCTGCCGATGGAAAAACTTTCACCGGAAGATCAAGCAATCGCTAAGAAACTGGACCTCGCAAAAGATCGTAAACCGGGTGATCCTTTCAGCCGGGAACAATTCATCGCAGCCCGCCTCGTCCTCGACGATCCCGCAAAATACGAACAACTTCTCGCGCAGGAAAACACACGCCGCGCGGGCCTGAAACTTGATGTCACGGTCGAACAGCCGAAAGTCGAAGTTGCCGCCGAAGCAACCAAACTCGAAGAGCGTCAGCAACTGAACAATCCTCTCGGCATCCGCGGTGCGCAAGAAGGTCTGGGCGGCGCACTCATCTCCGGCTCCGCCATCAACAATGACGCCATCGGAACCAGCGGCCGTACAGGCCAGCTCGCCTTCTCCTCGACGGAGAAAAACCTTTCCAGCTTTGTGACCTTCATGAAGGAAAGCTCAACTGCAACAAACGGTCTCGTCTCCATGCATGACGCGATGAAAGGCCTTCATTACGCCTCCGTCAACATGCAGGAAGCCTTTCTCGGCGGCGCTACAGGTTCTGGCGGTCTCGACGCACCGACTATTCAGCACGCAAATAAAACGGCGGAGATGCTCGGTGTTTCCGCTGACTATAAATTCAATCTGAATAATCCCGAAGACGTCAAAAAACTCCTCACCGGTCTCGTCGGCTACAACAACCGCGACTCTCTGGGCAGGGATTTCGTCGAAGGCACGCGCAGAGATCCGAAATGGTCGTCCGCGATTGAAAACGTCGCCAAAGGCAAACCTGAAACGACGACACCTGAAACGGCGCCCGGACTGGAACAGAATACGGACTCCCCTGCCATCGCCGCAAAGGGCGGCAGGCTGTCGGTCACGGCGGCCTTTGATACCGCACGCTTCGGCACGACTGAAGCAGAGACACCTGCCGATCCTGCCCTTGAAGGCAATGACGCAGATCTGGCCGCAGCGATGCAGCGCAGGAATTCATCCTTCGTACTCGCGAACAACCGCTAGAATTTTTCACCAGAAAATAACTGGAAACACACGGTCGTCCTTCTATACTGTTGGCCGATGACGCAGTTCCACAAACATATGCCCTCGCCCGTCGGCACGCTCAAACTCGTTGCCAACGACACAAAACTCGTCGCCATTTTGTGGGAAAATGATGATCCCGCGCGCGTGAAGACGGACGTCAGCGAAGAAAGCGCGAACCACCCCGTTCTTCTCGAAACCGAAAGACAACTGGCCGCTTATTTCGCGGGAGAATTAAAGGACTTCACGCTTGATCTGGACTTCACCGGAACGGATTTTCAAAAAGCCGTCTGGAACGCGCTTCTCACCATCCCGTTCGGTGAAACCCGCACCTACGCGCAGATCGCCCATCAGGTCGGAAGCCCGGGGGCCGTCCGCGCCGTCGGTGCCGCCAACGGCAAGAACCCGATCTCCATCGTCGCCCCCTGCCACCGCGTCATCGGCACAAACGGCAAACTGACGGGCTTCGCCGGCGGACTCAAGGAAAAAGCCTGGCTTCTCGATATGGAATCCGCCCGCTCGAACAAAACGCTGTTTTAAAAAACGCCGCCGATACGTCCGGCAAAGACTTATTCGTAAGTAAGCTCCTTCGCCTTCCCGTGAAAGATTTTATAGGCAAGAAACGTGTATCCGATCAATACAGGCAACACGACCAGCGCGCCCGCAAGAATGATCTTCAGGGATTCCGGCGCGCTGGCCGCTTCGACGATTTTCAGCTGATCCGGCACGATATACGGATAAAAACTATAGGCCAGCCCGTGGAAACACAGGATGAATATTCCCACAATCGTTGCAAACGGTACCCAGCACCAACGGTCTCCGGGCTTTGGCATCTGCCGCAGCAGAATTTCGAGCGCCACGATCAATACTCCCGTTATGATAGGTACGGGTGCCAACAGAACGATATTCGGGAACGAGAACCATTTTTCGAAAATGCGCGCGCTGACCAGCGGCGTTGCAATAGACACAAGAACAATGCCGATCAACGTCCCCATGAGCGCCATACGCGCCCAGCGCACGGCCTTGCGCTGTAATTCACCCTCTGTCTTCATAATCAGCCATGCGGCACCGATCAGGCAATAACCCGCGACAACGCAAAGACCGATAAGCATTGAAAACGCCGTCGCCGTAACGCCCTTCTCAAATCCGATAATGTATGACCCCAGCATGTATCCCTGCGCCATGCTGGTGATCAGGGAGCCGCAGAAAAACGCATTGTTCCAGGCGTTCTTGTGATCGACCCTCGCCTTGGCGCGGAAATCAAACGCCACGCCGCGGAGTATAAGACCGATCAACATGATCGCGACAGGCAAGTAGAGATTGGACAATATAATGCCGTGCGCGGCAGGAAACGCAACGAGCAGCAACCCGACCCCAAGCACCAGCCAAGTCTCGTTCGCATCCCAGAAAGGCCCGATGGAACCGATCATCAGGTCTTTTTCATCATCCTCCGCCCCTTTCATCAAAACACCGACGCCCAGATCATAACCGTCGAGCACGGCATAGATCAGCATCGACAACCCCATCAGGAAAGCGAAACTCAGGGGCAGCCATTCGCCGTTGGCAAAAATATCCATGTTGTCTTTCCTGTTAATCCGTAATGGCCTCGACCACTGCCTTGCCGGAATTAATGGGTGGTTTTTCTTTCGGTTTTTCACCAGCCTTGCGGGCCATATAGAACAGGGTGGTGATGAACGCCGCCATTAAAACCGCGTATATCGTCAGATACATGGAAAGGCTTATGCCGATAAACGGCGCGGGCACATCGGATATAGCGTCCACCGTTCTAAGAACCCCCGTCACCAGCCAAGGCTGCCGCCCGATTTCCGTGACGTACCATCCCGACACCGTGGCGACCCATCCCGAAAATGCCATCGGGACAAGGATATATGCGACGGGCTTTACGAGATCCTTGCGACGGTAGATGAAAAACGCGGCAGCCCACGAGACCGCAAGCATCAAAAGGCCAGTTCCGACCATGATGCGGAACGCCCAGAACACGGGCGCGACAGGCGGATGGTCCGGTGCGAATTCATTAAGCCCTTTGATCTCGCCGTTCAAATCATGCATGAGGATCAGACTCGCGAACTTCGGAATTTCAAGGACGTAGTCATTCTGTTTTGTCTCAAGGTTCGGCATACCGAAAAGGACCAGAGGCGCACCTTTCGTTGTCTCCCACAGCCCTTCCATCGCCGCGACCTTTTGCGGCTGGTGTTTCAGCGTGTTGAGGCCATGCATATCCCCTACGAACATCTGCGCCGGGATCAGAATAGCCGCAATCGTAACACCCGTTTTCAACGCAGACATAACGGCCGGACCGCGGTCATGCCTCAGCCATCTGTACGCGGAAATGCCCGCGACCAGAAACGAAGCCGTCAAACCCGATGCGATCAGCATGTGGGTCAGTCTGTATGGAAACGACGGATTGAAAATGATTTCGAACCAGTCTGTCGCATAGGCAACGCCGTCGCGCATTTCAAAACCGGCCGGCGTCTGCATCCAGCTGTTCAGCACCAATATCCAGAAGGCCGAAACCGTCGTACCGAATGCGACTAGAAAGGTCGCAAGGTTATGCAGCCATCGCGGAACGCGGCTGAATCCGAAAAGCATGATACCCAGAAATGTTGCCTCGAGGAAAAAGGCCGTCAGCACTTCATACGCCAGAAGCGGGCCTGCGATATTGCCCACCGTATTCATGAACCCAGGCCAGTTTGTTCCGAACTGGAACGACATGGTTATGCCGCTCACGACACCCATGGCGAAACAGAGGGCGAATATCTTCGTCCAGAAGAAGTAAGCCTCCATCCATTTATGGTCCTGCGTGACGTTGAAGCGGTGCTTGAAGAACAGCAATATCCACCCAAGCGCAATCGTAATACTCGGGAAAAGAATATGAAACGTGATGTTCGCCGCGAACTGTATGCGTGCGAGAATGGCGGGATCCATATCCATTATTCCTGCTCCTCCTGCTTCTTGCTCTTGCCGCCCTTGACGACGAAAAGCTTGTCTTTCATTTCATAGAGCTTATAGACCTTCGCCCCCATCTTCAGGAGATTGACAAGGCGCTCCGTCTCCATCTTCTGCATGTCCGAATACCAGTTCGTCAGCATTTCGATCAGGTCGTGCATCTCGCGCATTTTGTCCTGCGCAAATCTTTCGTCCTGACCGGACGGGTTCTCCATCAAAACGTCACGCAGCATGGTAAGGGTGGGTTCGATCTCCCTCTTCCGGCGTTGCTCCACAAGGGTACGGACGATCTCCCAGATATCGTCGGGCACTGTGAAATGGTCGCGGCGGTCGTTCGGCAGATGTTTAAGGCGGATCAACGGCCACGAATCCAGCTCCTTCAAGCCCATACTGACGTTCGACCGCGGAAACCCCAGCGCGTCGCATATATCGTCGGCGTTAAGGGGGTTCTGGGAAAGATAGAGAAGAGCGTAAATCTGCCCGACGGTGCGGTTGATGCCCCACCGGGACCCCATCTCCCCGAAATGAAGCACGAATGTCTGGATCATCGGGGGCAAGTTCATCGCGTTTCTCATTTTCTCAAATTTCTGTATTTTCTGAAATTATAGAACATAAGAAACGCATTTTCAAGCCGGCTCGCATGACGCGATCCGGCTTTTTTTAGAAATACTGTTCGTTAGACGTTAAAGCGGAACAGGATGATGTCCCCGTCGGCAACGACATATTCCTTGCCTTCGGAACGGTATTTGCCGGCCTCTTTCACGGCCTGCTCGCTGCCCAGCGCAACGTAGTCGTTGTAGGACATGACTTCCGCACGGATGAACCCTTTATCGAAGTCGGAGTGAAT
>QFNK01000063.1 GCA_003240795.1 Micavibrio aeruginosavorus
CTACCACAAGGAAGACAACAAGGCCTACGCCTACATCGAAGCACGCCCTTATATCAAAGAGGTCATCCTCACGGGCGGAGACCCGCTTACCCTTTCAAACCGCCGCTTGAAAGACGTTCTGGACCGCCTGTCAGCCATTCCGCATCTGGACATCATTCGCTTTCACACCCGCACGCCGCTGGTCAGCCCGGAACGGGTTGATGACGGCTTGTGCGCCCTTTTGGAAAGCATGGAAAAGGCCGTGTACGTTGTCCTGCACGTCAATCACGCGCAGGAAATTAACGCCCCCGTACGCGAAGCTTTCCGCCGCCTGAACCGCGCCGGCGCGGTGTTATTGTCCCAAAGCGTCCTGCTGAAAGGCGTGAACGACGATCCGGCCATACTGGAAGATCTGTTCCGTACGCTTCTCAAACACAGGGTGAAGCCTTACTATCTTCATCATCCCGACCTAGCCCCCGGCACAGGCCACTTCCGCCTGAGCATCAAACGCGGGCAGGAAATTGTCAGCGCCCTGCGCGGGCGCGTCACAGGCCTTGCCTGGCCGACTTATGTTCTGGATATTCCGGGCGGTCACGGCAAAATGCCGCTGCTCCCGTCTTATATAGAAGAGCGCACGGCGGGATGTTATCTGGTCGAGGATTATCAGGGCATAAAACATGAATACAAAGATGATGTTAAATCAGGGACGGAATAAAATATGAGCGAGATACGTTTCTACCATCTTTTTACCCAGTCGCTGGAACAGGCACTGCCCGCCATCCTGACCAAGGCATTAAGCACAGGCCGCAAGATCATCGTACGCCTCCCCGATCCAAAAGCGGTCGAGCATTTTGACGATCATCTTTGGACATACCATCCGGAAGGTTTTCTGCCCCACGGCGCGGCGGGGGATGGGTACGAGGAAAAACAACCCATCCTCCTCACCGACAAAGCTGAAAATCCAAACGGCGCGGACATGATAGTATTAGGCGATATCCAAGCCGTCCCCGAAAATGTCGCTGACTTCGCCTTATGCTGTGACTTCCTGAACGGCCAGAATGAAGACTTCGTCGCCGCCGCCCGCCTGCGCTGGAAAGCCTACAAGGATGCCGGACACAGCGTCACCTACTGGCAGCAAACCGAAAACGGCGGCTGGGAACAAAAGGCCTGAAAAGCCTGCTGCAATCAAAAATACAAACAAAAAAAGCGCCTCGAAAGGCGCTTTTAAAATTTGTGTGTCAGCTACTGTTAATGAGCGGCGGGAGCTGGTTGCTCCGACTTTGCCGGAACGTCAGGCGTTGCCGCTTCTGTCGCTGCCTTTGTCTCGGCGGCCGGCTTGGCTTCTGCCGCGCCCGCTTCCGCCGGTGTTTCTTCCGTCGCAGGAGCGTCAGCCGCCGGCGGTGCGAGTTCAGCCGTTTCTGCCGCGATCTCAGCATCGGATGGCAGAGCCACCGGAGAATCGGATTGCGTGCGCAGCCATGCGAGCAGGGCCGCACGGTCTTCCGGCTTTTTCAAACCGGCGTAGCTCATCTTCGTGCCCGAAGCATATGCCTTTGGCTTCCAGAGGAATTTGTTCAGCTCGGCCAGCGTCCATGTTTTTCCGCCGACTTCCAGAAGGGCGCCGGAATAGGCGAAGCCCGGCATATGGTCTTTCGGGCCGCCGATCACGCCGTAAAGGTTCGGGCCCACGCCGTTCGCCCCGCCTTTGTTGAATGTGTGACAGGCCGCGCAGGCCTTGGCGATTTTCTCGCCGCGCGCCGCGTCCGCACCGGCAATCAGCGCCAGGATAGGCTCCGGCATGGCAACCGCCGCCGCGCCGCCGCCCGCGCTGTCTTCAAGCGCTTCGACGTTATAGGCATTTTGTTCGAGCTTGTGCGGATGCACCAGCATCTTGGCGACAAAACCGCCGAACATCGCGATGATACCGGCAACCAGGATTGCCGCAAAAATCTTGTTAAATTCCATTCCGCCCATGTGGGGATTCCTTCAAACTACCAGATGCCTTGCAAAATTCAGGACTTTCGGCCTATACCAGATGCCGTACCGTAAACAGGCGGCCATCGGTATATGGTGTAAATTCAGGCCGTGGAAAAATCAAGCCAACAATGACTATGTCCAAAGAAAACAAGAAGAAAATTTCCTTTCAGGGCGCCCATGGCGCCTATTCCGACATCGCCTGCCGCGAAGTTTTTCCGGGGCTTGAGACAATTCCCTGCAACACGTTCGAGGAAGCCTTCGCCGCCTGCCAGAATGGCGACGCCGACCTGGCCATGATTCCGGTCGACAACACGCTCGCCGGACGCGTTGCAGACGTGCACCATTTCCTCCCGCGCAGCGGCCTGTCCATCGTCGGTGAGCATTTCCTGAAAATCGAACACGCCCTGCTCGGCGTGAAAGGCGCGACGATCGAAGGACTAAAACATGTCCATTCCCACCTGCACGCCCTGCCCCAGTGCCGCAAGGTCATCAAGGAACTCGGCCTCACCCCGCACGTCCATGCCGACACGGCGGGTGCGGCCAGCGAAGTGGCCGACCGCGGCGACATGGAACATGCCGCCATCGCCTCCAAACTCGCCGCTGAAATCTACGGCCTCGAAATCCTGCGCGGCGATGTTCAGGATGCGGACCACAACGCGACGCGCTTTATCATCCTGTCCAGAACGCCGTCCGCCCCGGCCTATGAGGCGGACAAGACGTATATCACCAGCTTCACCTTCACCGTGCGCAACATTCCCGCCGCGCTGTACAAGGCCATGGGCGGTTTCGCGACCAACGGCGTCAACATGGTAAAGCTGGAATCCTATATGAACCCCCAATTCCAGAGCTCGTCCTTCTACGCCGATGTCGTGGATCATGCTGACTCGGAGGCCCTGAAGCGGGCGTTTGCCGAACTGGAATTTTTCGCGGAGGAACTGAATGTTCTGGGCAGCTATCCGGCGCATCCGTTCCGCAAGTTGTAGCAAAAATCAGGGCTTTGAATTCATTAACCTTTTCGTGCTACCTTCTTGGGGCAACAAAGGAATAAGGATTTTCTAAAATGCTGACCCACGCCCAACTCGCCGCAAAGCTTCTCCGCGACGCAGCCACGTTTTTCCGCACGATCGGCGACCAGAACCCGCCTTTGAAAATCCAGATGGATGAAAACGGCAACGTGTTCGAACAGGTCGCAGACCTCCTCGAACAAGACCCGACCGGCGTTATCGAGACTGAATAACCCTTTTATTAAAACGGACGGAACGTGACGGATACGTCACGTTTGTAGGCTGTCTCGCGGTCTTCCAGACCGGCAGCATCTCTCACTTGTTTTGTCAGCGAAAAGCCATGACCGCCTGCGCCCTTGCCTTTTTCGAGGTTTTGGGCCGCGTTGAAGGCCGTTTTCGGCCCTACGGCATTCGCCTGGGAATAAAGAAATTCCGCGCGTTCTAATGTTTTAATCGCCGCCGCATCTATTGTCCGGCCGGCCTTCGCATCTTTCAGCAATTCTTCGCCCAGCTGTTTGTACTCTTCCCCGAATGTGGAAACGTCCTCCTGATATTGATTATAGCGCTTGGCCTCGGCATCATCTGGCGGTGGACGCAGGTGATCCTTGCTGTCGTCGTTCTGCACCGTGACAATTGTCAGGGCTTTTCTGTAGCTCTCTTCCTCGTGAAGATAAAAGCCCTGAAACCGCAGATCTTTATAAAACATCGCACACCTATTATTTTTCCGTAATAATAGGCGCTTCCTCCGTCTGGGTCAAGAAAAAGCTGGCCGCAAAAGCCCCGCCGCCGCATAAAATCGCAGCAATTACAACGATTAAGATCGTATAATCTTTTTTGACCTTGTTCTCGAAAACCTTGAGCGTCATATCGACGGTGCGGTTCTTTTTCTGGTCGAAGAATTTCTTCTTCACCTCGATCTTGTGGAATTTCTGCGACTGGTGAAGCGTTTCGGCCTCGCTCATGGCTTTGGCCATATCGTCCAGCGTGGAATGTTTCTGCCAGCTGTTCTCGCCTTTTTGCTTGGGCGATGGCATGTCGAAAGTATAAATCGTGTATTCGATCTGCGCCGCAGGTGCCTGTGCCATATAAAACCTCATGAAAATGAAGGTGACCACCTTCTCACGCAACGGTAGCGGCAACGGGTTAATAAAAACTTAAAAAGCGCCGCCGTGCGGGCCTTTCCGAAAAACCAATAAAATGCGCGGGTTTCCTTGAGGTTGGCGCGCATTGGGGATAGAATAATGCCTGATTTGCGTCGCCGTCCGGCGGCGCTTCCTTCCATTGAAAACTGCATATCGCGACGTACACTTCACGGGACCGAAAGTCATGGCCAGCAAATACAAAGTAAAACGCAATAAAAAGGGACCGATCGCACGTCTCGTACCCGAAGCGGCACAGGCTTTCATGGCCCGCCGCATTCTGGACGGCGCGGGCATCGCGTCCGTGCTTTTCGGTGGGTTCATCCTTCTGGCCATTGCGTCCTACAACCGCACGGACCCGTCGGTGAACACGGCCGTCAGCAATAACACCGGCGTGCAGAACTGGATGGGCCAGAAAGGCGCATCAACGGCCGACCTTTTGCTGCAGACTGTTGGCCTTGGCGGATGCGTATTCGGCGCAACGTTCCTCATCTGGGGGATCAGCCTTCTAAAACGCCGCAGCCTGTCGCCGGTCTGGTTGCGGTTCGTGACCATGGTGTTCGCCTCCGTCGCGGCGGCGGCGGCATTCGCGCGCATCCCCTCCTCCGACTGGCTGGCACAGCCGCACATGGGCGGCAGCGGCGGCATGAAAATTTTGCAGGCCAGCGCGGACATGATTTCCGGCGGCGGCGGTTTCAGCGTCATGGCATGGACATGGGGCATAATCGCGATCGTCCTGTCCTTGCTTGCCTTCGGCACACGTTTTGCGGAGCTTCGCTGGTGCGGCGCGATTGCCGTCAACCTCGTCACGGCAACAGGATATTTCATCTATGATTCCATCGTCGGCTTCATTGACTGGGTCAGCCACTATTCAGACGACTCCCACGTAAAATCCAAACCGAAGAAACCGAGAAAGCCGATCATCCCGACTTTGCAAAGCCGTGAAGACGAAGAGATCTTCATGGAAACCGAAGAGGAGGAAGAAGAACAGGACGAGGAAGAAGAATCCGAAGAAGAGGAAGGGGAGGAAGAAGAGTACGAGGAAGGCGAGGAGGAAGAGGAAGAATCCGAAGAGGAAGAGTCCGAGGAAGAAGACGAAGACGAAAACTCCGGCATCCGCGTCAACAAACCCAAACCTGTCGCCAAGGCCGCAAAGAAAAACGCAAAGCAAAAGAAATTCAGCCTGTTCGACGGCGGCGAATGGGAAATCCCGACGCTCGATTTGCTGCAGGACATCGGTGATCAGGCCGCCGCGCAAAAAATCGACCAGAAGGCGCTTCAGATGAACGCCAGCCTTCTGCAGAACGTCCTCAACGACTTCAACGTCAAGGGCGAGATCGTCTCCATCAATCCCGGCCCTGTTGTTACGCTTTATGAACTCGAACCCGCGCCGGGCACGAAATCGTCCCGCGTTATCGGCCTCGCCGACGACATCGCGCGCTCCATGTCTGCTGTCTCCGTCCGCGCCGCCGTTGTGCCGGGCCGCAACGTCATCGGTATTGAAATTCCAAACAAGGTGCGCCAGACCGTTTATCTGCGCGAACAGCTTTCGACACGCGACTACGAAAAAACGTCCGCGGCATTGCCGCTCATCCTCGGCAAGGACATCGGCGGCAAACCGATCATCGCCGACCTCGCCCGCATGCCGCACTTGCTGGTTGCCGGTACGACAGGCTCCGGTAAATCGGTCGCCGTCAACACGATGATCCTCTCGCTGCTCTACCGCCTGCCGCCGGAGAAATGCCGCTTCATCATGATCGACCCGAAGATGCTCGAACTCTCTGTCTATGACGATATCCCGCACCTTCTCTCCCCCGTCGTCACGGAACCCGGCAAGGCCGTCGTCGCCCTGAAATGGGTCGTCAACGAAATGGAAGAACGCTACCGCGCCATGTCCAAACTCGGCGTGCGCAATATCGACGGCTACAACAACCGCCTCGGCGAAGCGCGTAAAAAGGGCGAAGTCCTGATGCGTAAAGTGCAGACGGGCTTTGATCCTGAAACAGGCAAACCCGTTTATGAGGAACAGCCGCTCGACCTTACCGACCTCCCCTACATCGTCGTGATTGTCGACGAATTCGCGGACCTGATGCTGGTCGCCGGAAAGGACGTCGAAGGGGCGATCCAGCGCCTGGCGCAGATGGCACGCGCCGCCGGTATCCACCTGATTATGGCGACGCAGCGCCCCTCCGTGGACGTTATCACGGGCGTTATCAAGGCGAACTTCCCGACGCGTATTTCCTTTGCCGTCACGTCGAAGATCGACTCCCGCACCATTCTCGGTGAAGGCGGCGCAGAACAATTGCTCGGCCAGGGGGACATGCTCTACATGGCACCGGGCGGCAAGATCACCCGCGTCCACGGCCCGTTCAGCAGCGACGCGGATGTGGAGAACGTCGTCAACTTCCTCAAATCCCAAGGCGAGCCGAGCTACATCGAAGACATCACCGAAGGCGACTTCGAAGGCGAAGGCGGTGAAGGCGGCGGCGAAGAGCCGTGCGATGAGCTGTATGATGAAGCCGTCGCTCTGGTCGCGCGCGAACAGAAAGCCTCCACCAGCTTTATCCAGCGCTATCTGCAGATCGGCTACAACCGCGCCGCCCGCATCATCGAGGAGATGGAGCGTCAGGGCGTCGTCGGCAAGGCAAACCACGTCGGCAAGCGCGAAGTGCTGGTCGGGCAAAGATAAAAACTAAACAGGTAGCATCATGGACGTTATCGGTATCGGCCTTTCCAACATCGACCTTGTCGCGCATGTTAAGGATGACTTCCTGAAGGCGCACGGCGTCATCAAGGGCGGCGCGAAGAAGCTCGACGATCTAGCCTTTGCAAGGCTTCGCGCCGATCTGCCGACCTATGACGCCATTCCCGGCGGCTGCGCGGCGAACACGGTCTGCGGGCTTGCGGCGCTCGGCGTACCGACGGCGTTCTACGGCAAAATCGGTGAAGACTCTTTTGAATCCCTCTACCGCGCATCCTTCGCGGAATACAAGGTCGCCTACAACATCGCGGCCGGTGCGCAGGAGTCGTCACAATGCGCCGTCCTCGTCACGCCGGACGGCCAGCGATCCTTCGCCTACACGCACGGCGCAAGCTGGGATCTGGCCGCAAAAGATTTCGACCGCAGCGAGCTGGAGAACGCTGCCCTCATCTGCACCGAAGTCTATATGTTCGAGTTCGGCCGCAACAGCGAAGTCGCGCGTCTGGTCTTTGAAACGGTGCAGGACAAAAAAGTGCCCTTCGTGATGAAGGTAATGGACACGGACTTTGCCCGCCGCTACGGCCAGAAAATCCGCACGCTTGCGGATTCAGGCATTCTGACGATCCTTGTTGGCAATCATGAGAACCTGCCTTCCCTGACCGGCACCACGGGGCTGGAGGACACGGTGAACGCCCTGAAGGACTGGCCATGTCCCGTCCTTCTCACGGCCAACAAGGCAGGGGCTTATTATATCGACAAGGGGATGGTTCTACACCACCCGATAGAACCCGTCGAAAATCCGAAAAACACGACCGGTGCGGGCGACCAGTACCTGGCCGGGTTCCTCGCAGGCTGGCTGGATCAGAAAGCCCCTGAAGAATGCATGGAATTTGCGGCGCAATATGCCCGCCAGATCCTGATGCACGACACGGCCCGCCCTCCGCTCGCCACGAGACATGCGATCAAATTTTAAAGACACTTGCAACACTGCAAAGTAAGTAAGACGACTTTTATACGAAGTATTAATGAATTCTTACTAAAATTTAAAAAGGGCTTTTCATTTGGAGCGCGCATTCAGGTTCCAAATTTTGGACAAGGGGTTTTTTATGAGAGGTTTTAAATCAGCGGCGCTCTCTCTTTTTCTGGCACAAATCTTATGCGCCCCCCTTCTATTCGTTTTTACATCAAACGCGCAGGCAGCCTGCGTGAACCCGGTCGGCGACCATGGGGACATGCTGTATAACCGCGACCACACGGTGATGCAGTACTGCAACGGCACCGACTGGATCGGCATGGGCGGCGGCGGCGCGGCGGCCGACAATCTCGGCGACCATACCGCCACCAAAGACCTCGATATGGCGACATTCAAATTGAAGAACGTCGCAATCCCCACCTCCTCCGCAGACGGCGTTAACAAGGCCTATGTTGATGCAGCAGTTGCGGCAGCGGCAAGCGGGGGTGATAGTGAAGGTAGCGGCAGTTCCGTCGTTCTTGCGGATTACTATCAAACAACTGCAGCATATAATGGGGCAGCGGCCGGTTCTGCCTGCGCCCCTGATTACCAGATGTGTGGAATGCATGAATGGATTGGGCGTCCTTATAATTATACTTTAGGACCGAATTTTAATTCAGAGGGTGCGTCATGGGTGCAGATGAGCAAAAACTATAACTGTAGCAACTGGACATCCACTAGCGTGGATGGCATTTATACCACAACTTCGAATAATGGTGGACCGACATATGCACCATATTATTTTTATCGGAGTGGCTGCAGCTCTTCTTTTCGAGTTCTGTGCTGCAAAATCTACAATCTCGGCCAGACAGGCTCCGCCTGTGTTGACAATAGTCTTTGCTTTGCTACACAAGAAAGCGGGACCTTTTTCTGGGGCGACACCGTTACCACCAACCTGATTTTGCCAAACAATTTCTTA
>QFNK01000064.1 GCA_003240795.1 Micavibrio aeruginosavorus
GAACTCGCCGCGCGTCTGCATATGCCTTTGGACAAGGTTCGCAAGGTCCTGAAGATCGCGAAGGAGCCTGTTTCTCTCGAAACGCCGATCGGGGATGAGGAAGACTCATCGCTGGGCGATTTCATCGAGGACAAAATGGCGATCCTTCCTGTGGACGCGGCCATTCACTCCAACCTGCGCGAAACGACGACGCGCGTCCTGGCGTCCCTGACGCCGCGTGAAGAGCGCGTCCTTCGCATGCGTTTCGGTATCGGTATGAACACCGACCACACGCTGGAAGAAGTCGGACAACAGTTCAACGTCACGCGTGAGCGTATCCGTCAGATCGAAGCGAAGGCGCTGCGCAAGCTGAAGCACCCGTCGCGTTCCCGTAAACTCCGCAGCTTCCTGGATACCTAATGCGCGATATCATTGAAAAAATCGTCGGCGGCGACGACAGCAAATTTGAAGCGTTGATCAAGAAACTGGTCGCGGGTCAAATGCTGGCCTTCGCGCAGGTGGAAGATCCGGAAGGACTAACCATCAACTTCCTCAACTATCTCCTCGAAGAAAACGAAGACATCGAATATGTCCCGCTTTTCTCGGATGCCGAGGAAGTGAACGCGTTTGTCGAGGATGCCGATATTCCGGATGGCTACACGCTTTATGAATTCGACGGCGACCTCCTGGCCGATGTTTTCGAAGGTGAGCAGTATCTGATGATCAATCCGGTCAGCGGCGGCATCGTCTTTCAGGCCGCCCATATGAAGATGTTCGCATCCCCCGCGAACGATCAGGACCCCGAATAAAAAAATCCCCGCTTCTGAAAAGCGGGGATTTTTTTTTGATCTTTATATCTTAGTCATTCCCTGAATATTTCGACTGCTTCTGCTGCAGGCCGCCAAAGGAAGACGATGTCTTGCCTGCCTCTTTCGGCAGGACAAGCGTCGTTCCCGGAGGAGGCGGTGCGCCCGGGTCATTCGGACCGACCGGTGCGATCGCGCCCGTTGGAGGAACGAAGGTAGGCGCAGGTTTCAGGTCTGATGGCGGAATCGGCTTCGATCCCGGCGGTGCTTGCGGAACGCCCGGCGCACCGATGGCGGGGATAGCAGGCGCGTTTTGCGGAATGTTCGGCTCACGCGGCACATACTCAAGCGGCGCAGCCTGAGGGGCTGCGGCACCTGCCGTATTCGGCATAGGAAGCGGCGGACGCGGCGCCATGTCGTATGACGGATTGGACGGTGTTGGATACGCAGACGATGCCGCAGGCGCAGGGGCCGCCGGCACAGGTGCGGGAGCCGGAGCTGGCGCCGCTGCCTGCGGTTGTTGCTGCATGGCCGGATAGACGGGCTGCTGCGCCGGATAGGATGGCGCAGGCGCAGGGGCGGCAGGAACCACATCGGTCGGCGTTGCCTGCGATCTTTGTCCCGGCACGGCCGCCGCAGGAACATTTGCGGGAGCTTTTGGTGCGGCTTGCGGCTGTGCGTTCATAGGAACGTAGTTGCCGCCTTGGACGGGCGCTGAAGGCGGGACGTACACGCGGTCGACAATCTGGCCGACATTGTCCTGTCTGACTTCGCCTTGCGGCAGGTTATAGGCGCTGAAACCGCTTTTCTTGTCGTTCACGCCCGTATAGTCGCCCTTGACCTTGTCCGGCATGGCTTTTTCAGGGACCGGGTATGCACCCGGTTTATAATCTTTCGGCCCGGCATGGTTGGCGTACGCATAATCTATCGTGCATCGGTTGTTGATACAGGCGGCGCCGAGGGGCGGGTTCATAGTGCAGGAGGGGTTTGCCGCCATGGGTTTGCCGCAACGGCTCTGATACAGCGTATCAACGCCCGGAAGGTTCACGCGGCTCACAGGAACATAAGCGCAGTTGTCGCTGCAGCTGTTGGAAACGAGGGCGCAGTCATCATTGCTGTTGCAACGCTGCATCCCGCTGGAAACGGCGAAATCCTTAGCGTTTGCCAAAGCGGGGCTGAATAAAACCGCCAGGGCCAAGGATAAAGAAAATGTACGTATATATTGTTTCATGCTGAAATAGGCTCCCTCTAATAACGCTATGGAATATATAACCAAACCAAAGGAACGGTCAAAACTAGTTTTTTGTTCCATAACCTTTCTCCTGGGCTGGACAGCGCGGCAGCTTTTGGGCATAAACGGGCTTCGGTGGGGCCTTTAGCTCAGTTGGTTAGAGCTATCCGCTCATAACGGATCGGTCGCTGGTTCGAGTCCAGCAAGGCCCACCATCCTTTTTCTCCACATGGCGATTTTCCGATCTGGAACTTTTACAAGTGGCTTACGTTTGAATTCCTGTCTGTATTTAACCAACAAGGGAATTTTCAAATGAAGACAAATTTTAAAGCATTTCTTGGTGTTGCAGCGCTGGCTCTGGCAGTCGGAGCCCCAGCAATGGCCGAAACAGTTAAGTCGGTAACGACGAAATCCAGTGCAGTGGCTCCGGACGGCAGCGTGGCTTATGAAAGCCAGACGACGATTACGCGCGCCCCAGTGAAGCCGGGCGCGGTTACATTCTATTACTATGATCCTAAACTGGGCGCGATTGTTGCCGGTCAGGACCTGACGGACGGTATCATCGACCTTTGGGATACGAACAAAAACAAAGTGATCGATAACCATGAATTCTACACGAACGCAATGGTGGTGTACGAGCCGATCGAGTACAGTAAGCGTACTTATCAGGACATCGACGGTCAGCTGAAACTGACGCAGGAAGAATACACGCTTCGCCTGCAACAGCTGCCTGAATACCGCAACCTGAACAAGGACGGCAAAGAAGGTCTGACGCTGTATGAATTTACGGGCGTAGGCTTCCAGGATGCTGACCACAACAATGACAACCAGGTCAGCTATGACGAGCTGAAGCAGGCTTTCTACGCGAAAGAAGGCATCATTCGTAAGCCCCTGAAACAGAACGACTAACGTCGTCAAAGGAGGAAGCTATGTTCGGCTTTATCAAGAAAATGTTCTGCTCCTGCGAATCCAAGACTTTGGAGCAAAGGCAGGAAGCGGCACATCGCCAGGATAAGGAAGTCCGAGAGGCCTTGTCTGAAAAACAGATCGACAAGGGCGTAAAGGACACCATGGTTGCTTCCGATCCTGTGGCTAAATATTAATTCCTTTCCTAGGGAATGATTAAAAACCGGCTCCATAAAGGGGCCGGTTTTCCTTTGACTTGAGGCAAAAAATCGTTATAAACCACCGTATTCCTGAGAAAGAGGGGCCGAAAGGCCGCTCTGTTGTATCCGACAAAGTCCGGATCAGCCCCCAAAAAGGTAATCGGGACAATAACTTAAATAGAACCAGAAGGAATCTGACATGAGCGATAAACGCCCAAGTGCAAAACATAAAATCGACCGCCGCCTGAACTGCAACCTATGGGGCCGCGCAAAATCTCCTTTCAACACCCGCCAATCCGGCCCTGGTATGCACGGCGCACGCCGTCCAAAGCCGACCGACTACGGCGTTCAGTTGATGGCAAAGCAGAAGCTGAAAGGCTACTACGCCAACATCGGCGAAAAGAAATTCCACCGTTACTATGAAGAAGCCGTTCGCCTGAAAGGCGACACGGGTGAAAACCTGATCGGCCTGCTGGAGCGCCGCCTGGATGCAGTTTGCTACCGCGCGAAATTCGTTCCGACCGTATTCGCAGCCCGTCAGCTGGTTTCCCACGGCCACGTCACGGTAAACGGCAAGCGCGTAACGATCGGTTCTTTCCAGGTGAAAGAAGGCGACGTTATCGAACTGAAAGACAAATCCAAGCAAATGGCGCTGGTTATCTCCGCTCAGGAATCCGCAGAGCGCGATGTGCCGGAATACATCGAAACAGACGGCAAGGGCAAGGCAACGTTCCTGCGTACGCCGAAACTGGAAGATGTGCCGTACCCAGTTCAGATGGAACCGCACCTCGTGGTCGAATTCTACTCCCGTTAATTGGTACGGGACGACAATTCAAAAAGCCGCTCTTCGGAGCGGCTTTTTTTATTCCATTGTCATCCTGAACAAAGTGAAGGATCTCAGGAAATTTTTCGTTAAGCTTAGAATGACGGCTATTGCTTGTTCTTTTTGCCGCTGAGGGCGGAGATCAGACCGTGGAACGTGTTGATCTCCTGCGATGTCATTTCGGCGCGGGCGAACATGTTCTTCAGATTGCGCATGACGGTGGGCTGCATCTCCTGCGTACGGAAGAAATGCCCTTCGCGCAACTCCTGTTCCAGACGCTTATAAAGATTGTCGAGTTCGCTGTGCGTTGCCGGAAGTTCGGCTTCCTTGCTCAGCTCCGTCGTCGCCGTGCGCGGCAGACCCTTGACCGCGCTGTGCTGGAACCACTCATACGCGCAGAGCAAAACACCCTGGCCGAGATTGAGGGAGGAGAAATCCGGATTGACCGGAATTGTGATGATGGCGTGCGACAGGGCAACGTCTTCGTTGGAAAGTCCCGCACGTTCCGCGCCGAACAAATACGCGCATCGCTGGCCTTGGTCTTCACGCGCGCGGCAATCAACCGCGGCTTCTTTCGCGGTAAAGACAGGTTTTATCATGTCCCGGATACGCGCCGTTGTCGCATAGGTATAGTGGCAGTCGGCCAGCGCCTCGGCCGTCGTATCATAAACCTTCACGGGCGGCATTTTATCGAACGCGCCGGACGACATGATGTTCGCCTTTTCATTCGGCCATCCGTCACGAGGATTCACGATGCGAAGCTCGTCGATGCCGCAATTCAGCATCGCCCGCGCCGCCGCGCCGATATTTTCCCCCATCTGCGGTTCGACGAGGACGATAACGGGTTTCATCGGACTACGCGGCTTTCTTGAGCAGGCGGTCTTTGACCTTGTCAGGGCCGAGCAGGGGAAGCAGGACGGGAAGCTCCGGTCCATGTTCCATCCCCGTCAGCGCGATACGGATCGGCATGAAAAGCTCTTTGCCCTTCTTGCCGGTCTTTTCCTTGACCGAATTGATCCATGTGTTGAACGTTGTTTCGTTCCATGGTGCAGGGGGAAGTACTTCCGCCGCCGCCGCCGTAAAGGCTGGGTCGGCAATTTCCGCCGTTACCGGATTGTTGGTAACGTCCCACCATTCCTTGATGTCGGCGAGTTTCGTCAGGTTCGGACGAACTGCGTTCCAGAACGCTTCATCGATACTGCCAAGCCCCATGGCCTTCAGGCGCTCGGACACATTGGCGAACGGCGTGACATGCAGGATTTTCGCATTGAGTCGGAACAGCTCCTCCACATCGAATTTCGGCGTATTGCGGGAGAATTTGTCTAGGCTGAAACCTTCCATCAACGGCTCGAGGCTCGTAAACGGCTCGATCGGATCGGAGCTGCCAAGGCGCGCCATCAGGGAGACGAGCGCCATTGGCTCCAGACCTTCTTCTTCCTTCACGCCCTTGACGGAGAGGGAGCCGAGACGCTTGGAGAGCTTGCCGCCTTCCGCGTCGGAAATCAGCGGAAGGTGCGCGAATTGCGGCTGGTAATTACGCCCTTCGACCTTGCTGATCGCTTCGAACATCTGGATGTGGCAGGCCGTGTTGGACACATGGTCCTCGCCACGCACGATGTGCGTGATGTCGGTGTCGTAATCGTCAATGACGGAGCAAAGATGGTAAAGCGGGCGGCCGTCTTCACGGATGACGACAGGGTCGGACATCTCGCGCTCTTTAAAGCAGACATCGCCGCGCACGAGGTCTTTCCATTCCGTCGCGCCGTCGCGGAGCATGAAGCGCCAGTGCGGTTTGCGCCCCTGTGCTTCGAATGCGGCCTTTTGTTCATCGGAAAGTTTCAGCGCCGCGCGGTCATAGATCGGCGGCACACCGCGTGAGAGCTGCGTCTTGCGTTTCAGGCCGAGCTCTTCCGGCGTTTCGTAACAGGCATAGATGCGGCCATCGGCTTTCAGCTTTTCGATGACGACGGCGTAACGGTCGTTGCGGTTTTTCTGGTTGAAACTGTCATCCCATGTCAGCCCCATCCAAGCCATGCCGTCCTTGATTGCGGCTTCGTATTCCAGCGTCGAACGCTCTGTGTCTGTGTCGTCGATGCGGAGTAGGAAATGTCCCTTGTTCGCGCGGCAGAACAACCACGTGACAATCGCCGTACGGGCGTTGCCGACATGGAGGAAGCCGGTAGGGGACGGGGCAAAACGGACGCGAACGGACATGGGTATTTTCCTTGAATGTTAAGGATCAATAGATAGCGTTTTTACTAGGATTTTTCAACGAAGAAGCGGTAGCCGTTGGTAATGGGATACCTGCGGTCGCGACCGAAGGCCATGGGGGTTATTTTCGGCCCCGGGGCACTCTGGCGGCGCTTGTATTCCGCAATGTCCAGCAGGCGGTTGACCTTTAAAACGGTGGCTTTGTCATACCCCTCGGCGGCGAGATCCCGAACGCTCCGGTTCCGCTCGATCAGCCCCTCCAGAATGCCGTCGAGGATGTCATAGGGCGGCAGGCTGTCCTGATCGGTCTGGTTCTCGCGCAGCTCCGCCGTCGGGGCCTTGGTGATGATCCGCTCCGGAATGACGGGCGATACGCTGTTGCGCCAGACGGACAATTTATAAACAAGCGTCTTGTAAACGTCTTTCAGGACGTTATAGCCGCCGCACATATCGCCATAGAGCGTCGCATAGCCGACAGCCATCTCGCTCTTGTTGCCTGTGGTCAGCACCATCGCGCCTGTCTGGTTGGAAAGCGACATGAGGACAAGCCCGCGCGCGCGGCTCTGCATGTTTTCATGTGCAAGACCGGACAGGGACGGAAGCATTTCCGCGTAGGCTTTCATCGCGGGTTCAATCGAAATAATTTCGTAGGAACAGCCGAGCGCATGACAGCACGCTTCCGCATCCTCGAAACTGTCCTTCGATGTAAACGGTGACGGCATCATCACGCAGCGGACTTTATCCGCGCCGAGCGCATCGGCGGCAACGGCGGCGGACAGCGCGGAATCGATACCGCCGGACATGCCGATAATCACGCCGGGGAAGTTATTCTTGGTGATGTAATCTTTCAGGCTGCGTTTCATAACGGCGTAGATCTGTTCCAGATCATCCTGCTTCGCCGCCAGTCCGGACACGGGACCGATATAGCTTTCACAATGCGGCGCCTGGAATATCTTCTCCCCGCGCGCGTTGTACGCCATCGAATTCCCGTCATAAACAAGATCGTCCTGCCCGCCGATTTGATTGACATAGAGCAGCGGCAAGCCTGTTTCCCTCACACGGGCATCAATGATGTCATGACGCATCTGCGCCTTTGCCGTGCTGTATGGGCTGCCGTTCGGTGAAAGTATCATCTCCGCGCCGCGCTCTTTCAAATGCCGGCAGGCTTCGGGGAACCAGATGTCTTCGCAGATAACGATGCCGAGCTTGTGCCCTTTGAATTCCACCGGCTCGGGCAATCGATCGCTCGGCGAAAACACGCGCCATTCATCGAACACGCCGTAATTGGGCAGGTTCTTTTTTAGTGTGACAGATTTGATCGCGCCGTTCTCGACAAACAGCGCGGCGTTATAGGACTTTCCGTTTTCAATCCACGGCGTGGTCAGGATAAAAGCGGGGCCGGATGTATGAGCCGCGATAAATTCTTTCGTGGCAGTCACGCAGTCTTCGATGAACGAGGGCTTGAGAACAAGATCCTCCGGCGGATAGCCGCAGATCACCAGTTCCGGAAACACGACCAGGTCCGTATCCTTGCATCGCTCCAGCGCGTTCCGCACCAGTTCCAGATTATAGGCGATGTTGCCGACAATCGGGTTTACCTGCGCGGCCGCGATGGAAAGGGTGCCGATCATTTCGTGTGCGCGGCTTTCAGTTCGTCGGCGACGAGGAAGGCAAGTTCAAGCGCCTGGTTTGCATTCAGGCGCGGATCGCACGCTGTATGGTAACGGCTCGACAAATCCTCTTCCGTCACTTCATGCGCGCCGCCGATGCATTCGGTGACGTTCTGGCCGGTCAGTTCGAAATGAACGCCGCCCGCATGCGTGCCTTCCGCGCGGTGCACGGCGAAGAAATCGCGTACCTCGGACAGGATATTGTCAAAGCGGCGCGTCTTGTAACCCGTTGTCGATTTTTCCGTGTTGCCGTGCATAGGATCGCAAATCCACGCGACGTTGCGGCCTTCGGCCTTCACGGCGCGGACGAGGGGGGCGAGCTTGTCCGTAACATTGCCCGCGCCCATGCGTGCGATAAGGGAGAGGCGCCCCGGCTCGTTGTCGGGGTTCAGGATATCAATGGAGCGGATCAGCGTGTCGACGTCCAGCGTCGGCGGGCATTTCAGGCCGAGCGGGTTTTTCACGCCGCGCACGAATTCCATCTGCGCGCCTTCCGTCTGGTTCGTACGCGCGCCGATCCACAGGAAGTGTGCGGACGTGTCATACCAGTCGCCAGTGGTCGAATCCACGCGCGTCATCGCCTGCTCGTACGGGAGCAGCAGGGCCTCATGACAGGTATAGAAATCCGTTTCGCGCATGGCGGGAACATTCTCACCGGAAATGCCGCAGGCACGCATGAAGGCCAGGGACTGGTCGATGGCATTTGCCATCTGTTCATACCGTTCGCCGAGCGGGGAGTCTTTGATGAAATCCAGGTTCCAGTTATGGACTTTCTGCAAATCCGCATAACCGCCCTGGGCAAAGGCGCGAAGAAGGCTCAGCGTCGCCGCCGCCTGATTGTACGCGCGCACCATTCGCTG
>QFNK01000065.1 GCA_003240795.1 Micavibrio aeruginosavorus
ATTGTCGTAACAATCAATCCGAAAAACAAACAGGATTTTGAGTTCCTGTTCGGCGCGGACGCCCACTATCTTGGCACAGTCACGGAAAAACCTGTCCTGTCCATAGACGGAATTGATATAGAAATCGCGGATCTTGAAGCCGCCTATAAAGCACCCCTGAGGGACTATTAACATGACCGCAAAATCACTCGTCCTTACCGGCTATGGTATCAACTCTGAAGAAGAAACTTCTTTCGCTTTTGAGCAGGCTGGTTTTCAGTCGACGATCCGGCACATCAACGATCTCGCCGCAAACCCGGGCGAGCTGAACGACGTACAGGTTCTCTGCGTACCCGGCGGCTTTTCTTACGGCGATGATACAGGCTCGGGCAACGCCTTCGCCCAGAAAATGCGCCTGACATTGTGGGATCACTTACAAAAATTCGTCGGCCGCGACACGCTTACTCTCGGCATTTGTAACGGCTGTCAGATCCTTGCAAATCTCGGCCTGGCCCCCGCCATCGACAAGAAATACGGCGAGCGTTTTGTTGCCGTCACTCACAATCTTACCGCCCGCTATCAATGCCGCTGGGTGGATATCGCCGTGCAGGATACGAATTCTCCATGGCTTACCAAAGGCACCAAACTTCACGTCCCCGTCGCGCACGGCGAAGGGCGTTTCATGATGGCGGATGAAACGCTGAAAACGCTCAATGACATGAAACAGGTTGCGCTTCGCTTCGTAAAACCGGACGGTGCGCGCGCAGACGGACAATTTCCATTCAATCCTAACGGCGCAACCGATGATATCGCTGGCATAACCGATCCGACGGGCCGCGTGCTCGCGCTCATGCCACACCCTGAACGCGGCATGTTCACATGGCAGCGCGATGATTACGCGCAACTAAAGGAGAAGGCCTTACGGGAGGGAAAACAATTGCCCGAAGCCGCAGACGGCCTTCAGGTATTCCAGAACGCAGCCGATTATTTCGGCGTGAAATCGGTCCAAAAAATCGCCTAACCGCGAAACGCCAGATAATTTCTGTCGATCTTGTTTTGAACCGGAGGACCGATAAAATCCTTCCGGTTCTTTTCCAGCTGATCGATATTTTCTATGAGAAAATCACCGCTGGCCGTGCCAAACGCGTGGCAGTAAGACATCCAGCGGCTGCGCCCCTCGCACATGGAAAATTCGGGAAGAAAGAGGCTTTGAAGAAAAACAGGAAGATATTGTTCCTCGACGGGAAGCTGCTGCGCCGCAACGGAACTCACGCCTGTTGCCGCAAGACTAAAGCCGGCAGCGAGGGTATAAAGTTTTCTCATACTCTACTCCTATAAAAAAAAGCGGCGCATGGAACGCCGCTTTCGTAATGATTAGGCCGCCTTTGCGATCTTGCGGTAGTCGAGGATACGGCGCTCCATCTCCGGACGGAAATGGCGGATCAAACCCTGAATCGGCCAGGCCGCCGCATCACCAAGAGCGCAAATCGTATGGCCTTCGATTTCTTTTGTGACATCGTAAAGAGTATCGATCTCTTCAAGCGTAGCCTGTCCCTTGACCATGCGTGTCATCACGCGCCACATCCATCCCGTTCCTTCACGGCACGGCGTACACTGGCCGCAAGACTCATGCATGTAAAATTGTGCTAGGCGAGCAATCGCGTAAACGATGTCCGTAGATTTATCCATGACGATAACACCCGCAGTACCGAGACCGGACTGAACGGCGCGCAATGAATCAAAATCCATCAGAACCGTATCGCAGACGTCTTTTGGAATAACCGGCGTAGACGCGCCGCCCGGAATTACGCCGAGCAGATTGTCCCAGCCGCCACGGACGCCGCCGCCATGCTTTTCCAGCAGGTCGCGAAGCGGAATACCCATCTCTTCCTCGACAACGCATGGCGTGCCGATGTGACCGAGCAGGCAGAACAGCTTCGTGCCCGTATTTTTTTCATCCTTGCCAAGTCCCGCAAACCACGAACCGCCACGACGGAGAATGGTTGGCACAACGGCAATGGATTCCACGTTGTTGATTGTCGTCGGGCAGGAATAAAGACCGGCGGCCGCAGGGAACGGCGGCTTGTTGCGCGGCTGTCCCTTTTTACCTTCCAGAGATTCAAGAAGCGCGGTTTCTTCACCGCAGATATACGCGCCGCCGCCCCTGTGAAGCGTGATATCAAAATCCCACCCCGTACCGGCAGCGTTCTTTCCGAGTAGTCCCGCCGCGCGTGCTTCTTCGATTGCGCGCACAACGGCCGAGCCTTCGTCATAGAATTCGCCGCGGATATAGATGAACGCATGATGCGCCTGCATCGCGAAACCGGCGATCAGACAGCCTTCGATCAGCTTGTGCGGATCATGGCGCATAATCTCGCGGTCTTTGCACGTACCCGGTTCTGACTCATCCGCGTTGACGACAAGGTAATGCGGGCGGTCTTTGACTTCCTTCGGCATGAAGGACCACTTCATCCCCGTTGGGAATCCAGCTCCGCCGCGGCCGCGAAGGCCGGACTTCTTCATCTCGTCGATGATCCAGTCACGTCCCTTGCCGAGAATATCTTTCGTATTGTCCCAATCGCCGCGCTTCTTCGCGTAGTCTAGCGATGCGGGCTCATGTCCGTAAAGGTTCATGAAAATTCTGTCTTTATCGTCAAGCATTGCTTAGCCCGCCTTCTTCAGCGTACAGGAACCACCAACCGCTTCGGCCTTGTTACGCCCGTTCTGAGGCCCCGCAGGAGGAACCACGCCTTTCTTCAAGGACTCAAGAATGGACGTCATGCTTTCGGGCGTGAGGTCTTCGTAAAAATCATCATTGATCTGAATCATCGGCGCGTTTGCACACGCGCCAAGGCATTCAACTTCCATCGTCGAGAAAAGACCGTCTGCCGTGCTTTCGCCCATATGGACGCCAAGATTTTTCTCGATCGCCTCGACAACCTTTGCAGAACCGCAGAGCCAGCAAGGCGTTGTCGTGCAGGCCTGCACCAGGTATTTCCCGACAGGCGCGAGGTTGTACATGGAATAGAATGTCGCGACCTCATAAACCTTCATCGCCGGAACATCGACGATACGCGCGATTTCATCCATCGCCGCACGGGGTATCCAGCCGCCGTAAGGAGGATTGGCGGCCGCGCCCTCTTCCGCGACCTGACGCTGCGCCAGATCCAGGAGCGGCATCGTCGCCGATTGCTGACGTCCTGCCGGATAACGTGAAATTATCTCATCCACCTTCGCCTGATCCTTGAAGGAAAAGGACGCAGGTTGGTAGTCGGCATGTAATTCGAATTTCTTTTTCATCGATCAATCTCACCAAACACAATATCCATGGAGCCGATGTTCGAAACAACGTCGGCAAGCATGTGGCCGCGACTCATAAAGTCGAGCGCCTGCAGATGCGCAAACCCCGGGGCGCGGATGTGGCAGCGGTACGGACGGTTCGTGCCGTCGGCCACTAGGTACACGCCGAACTCGCCTTTCGGCGCTTCGACCACGGAATAGGTTTCACCGGCGGGAACGTGATACCCCTCGGTATAAAGCTTGAAGTGGTGGATCAGCGCTTCCATCGAACGCTTCATCTCCGCGCGCGGCGGCGGCGTCACCTTGTAATCGTTGGAGCGGACAGGCCCGTCCGGAAGTTCCTTGATCGCCTGACGCATAATTTTCAGCGACTGGCGCATTTCCTCCATGCGTACCAAGTAACGTGCGTAGCAGTCACCCGTTTTGCCGACCGGAATGTCAAAATCCATCTTCGCATAAACATCGTAAGGCTGGGACTTGCGAAGGTCCCATGCAACGCCGGAACCGCGGAGCATCGGGCCGGAAAAGCCCCAGTCCATGGCCTCTTCTGCGCTGGCGATACCGATATCGACTGTACGCTGCTTGAAAATACGGTTGCCGGTCAGGAGATTGTCGAGATCATCGATCGTCTTGACGACGGTCTCCGTCCATTCATACATATCCTCGGTCAAGCCAGCGGGCATGTCGAGCGCTACGCCGCCCGGACGGAAATAGTTGGCATGCAGACGCGCGCCGCAAACGCGGTCATAGAATTCCATACCCTTTTCACGTTCTTCAAATCCCCACAGCGCAGGCGTAATAGCGCCGACATCGAGGGCGAAAGTCGTGATGTTCAAAAGGTGGTTCAGAACGCGGCCAAGCTCCGCGAACAAAACACGGATATATTGCCCGCGCTCCGGCACCGTAATACCGAGTAGTTTTTCAACGGCCAGCGCGAAGGCATGCTCCTGATTCATCGGACAAACGTAATCGAGACGGTCGAAATACGGCGTTGCCTGCGTGTACGTTTTGTATTCGATCAGCTTTTCCGTACCGCGGTGAAGAAGGCCGACATGCGGATCGGCACGTTCGACCAGCTCCCCCTCCATTTCAAGAACGAGGCGGAGAACGCCGTGCGCCGCAGGGTGCTGAGGGCCGAAGTTCATCGTATAAGGTTTAATTTGCGTGTTCTCGGACACTTCGAGCATCTGCTCTTTTGGTGCGGGCTGGGCCATCTTAGTTCCCCTGTCCTTTAACTGTCTTTTCTACAGGCTTCCAGCCGAACGGTATGGTCGCCTTTTCATCGCCCGGAAGTTGAATGTCCGTCATGCCTTCCCAGGGGGAAAGATAATCAAACGCGCGGAAATCCTGTTGAAGGCGCACGGGTTCGTACACCACGCGGCGCTGCTCCTCATCATAACGAAGCTCCACATAACCGGTCAGTGGGAAGTCCTTGCGGAGAGGATGCCCTTCAAAACCATAGTCCGTCAGGATACGGCGCAGGTCAGGATTGCCGCCAAAATATATTCCGTACATGTCCCACGTCTCACGCTCGAACCAAGTAGCGGAACTGAAAACAGAGCTGGCGGAATCAACAGGCGTATTCTCGTCCGTGGTCACTTTCACGCGAATGCGTGTGTTATGGTTCAGGGACAAAAGATTGTAGACGACATCGAAACGCTCGGGGCGCTCTGGATAATCCGCGCCGCAAACATCGACAAGCTGCTTGAAATTGCAGGCAGCGTCATCGCGCAGGAATGTAAGAACGGCGACAATCGCCTCACGCTTTACCGTCAGGCAAAGCTCATCCTTTTGAAATTCGGCCGTCAGGATATGCGCGAAAAGTTTCTCCTGCACATGGTTGGCAAGGGACAACATCTTGTCGTTTGCTACGGGTGTTACTTCCGCCGTGGTCGTATCGGACATGGTCAAACCTTCCTTTAACGGGCGATGCGCGTGTCTTCACGCGCGATTTTCTTTTGCAGCTGGAGCAAACCGTACACCAGCGCCTCTGCCGTCGGCGGACATCCGGGCACATAGATATCGACCGGAACTATGCGGTCGCATCCGCGTACGACGGAGTATGAGTAATGGTAATACCCGCCGCCATTGGCGCAGGACCCCATCGATATAACCCAGCGCGGCTCAGGCATCTGGTCATACACCTTGCGAAGGGCAGGCGCCATTTTGTTGGTCAGCGTGCCGGCGACAATCATCACGTCGGACTGACGCGGCGATGGGCGCGGAATAATCCCGAAACGGTCAAGATCGTAACGCGACATATAGGAATGGATCATCTCCACCGCGCAGCATGCCAGACCGAACGTCATCGGCCACATGGATCCCGTACGCGCCCAGTCGAACAGCTTGTCGGCGGAAGTGAGAAGAAAGCCCTTCTCCTCGATATGCTTGGAAATAGCGGCAGGGACAACGTCCTGACTCGCCGCTGCGGGCATCGGCACGTTCGTGACGAATGGCGCGTCCGGCGCGGCAATAACTTTTCTATCGTGGCTCATCGTAACCTCAGAATTTGAATTTGTGCCCATGAAGCCATTTGCAAAGTATTATGCACGGCATTATCGGAGATCTCTTCAGCCGAACATTGGGCTAAAAAAGCCGCCTTTCCAAGAGGCCCTTCGTTTTGTCGAGCGATCAAGTTCTTTTGATATTCCAACAGTTCTCGGAACTCAGCTTCAAGATCAATGTCCGTTTCTATTTTGCCTTGGCTCATAGTAACCTTACTCCCAGTCCAGCGCGCCTTTTTTCCACTCGTAGATAAAGCCTACGGTGAGGATGCCAAGGAACGAAACCATCGACCAGAATCCGAACATGCCGATATCGCCGAGCGTGATCGCCCATGGGAACAGGAATGCGACCTCAAGGTCGAAAATGATGAACAGGATGGCGACAAGGTAAAAGCGGACATCGAATTTATGTCTCGCATCGTCGAACGCGTCGAAACCGCATTCATACGCGGAGAGCTTTTCCGCATCGGGCTTCTGACGCCCGACAACAAGTGAAAGGAAAACGGCCGCGCTCGCCACCACCGCCGCGATGACGATGAAGACCAGAATGGGAAGATAATTGATAAGAAATTCGTTCGATGCCATGGCGATAGTGATAAACCTGCCTGCCGTTTAAGTAAAGAGTCATATGCCTGTAAAATCCAGCTTTTAACCGCAGTTTAACAGGACGTCAAAAGTACTGATTTAACATTACGTCAAATCAAAAACCGCCATAGAAAAAGCCGAACGGCGGTAAGGTCAGCGCGCGTGCGGAAACCTCCCCGCTTTGCGCCTTCCATGTGAACAGGCTTTCGATACCGACATCCCCCGGCAAGCTCACTTCCGCTGGCTTGTCCCCGAGATTGAAGGCGCAGTACACGCCCGCCCCCTTTTCCCCGCGGCGGAAGATAAGAACGGTATCCGACCCCGAATCCTCGAACGTGATGGAACCACCGGTAATGGCTGCCTGCCCCTTACGCCATCCCAGAAACGCTTTCACGAAAGAAAGCGTGGAGTCAGGATCGACCGCCTGACGGTCCGGTGCCAGAGCCCCATAAGTCTCATTGACCGGGAGCCAAGGCTTCGCATCCCCGTCCGAAAAGCCCAGATGGCGCGAATCCGCATTCCAAGGCATGGGGGTGCGGCATCCGTCGCGCCCCTGCCATTTCGGATAAAGGTAAATCCCCCATGGGTCCTGAATATCATCATAAGCGACAACCGTATCTGGCAGGCCAAGCTCCTCCCCCTGATACAGGAAGGACGATCCGCGCTGTGACGCCAGAAGAGCGGGCAGCAGTTTCGCGATTCGCGAGTCGGTCGAGAAATCCCCCGCCCAGCGGCTTATAACCCGTGTCACGTCATGGTTGGAAAACGCCCACGCCGGCCAAGCTTGCGTCGCATGGGATTCGAACGCCTCAATCGCGTCGCGGAAGGCGTTCGCGTCACGCGCCTTCATGCCGACCAGCGAAAAATTGTAGCATGTGTGAAGCATTCCGGGCGCGGAATATTCGATCGCCCGTGCAACCTGATCGTCATCCCCGATCTCGCCCAGCGCCATCGTCCCTGGGTATTCCTCCAGCAACCGCCGCACGCGCTTCAGGAATTCCAGCATCTCGGGCTGCGACTTATCGTACTTGTGCCACTGCATCGAATACGGATCGACGAAATCAAGCTGGGTCGAAAACGTGCCGGGCACGACGGGTCTCTTGGGATTGTCACGAAGCTTTTTGTCATGAACTGCAAAATTGATGGCATCCAGTCTGAAACCGTCCACGCCGAGGTCGAGCCAGAACCGCGTCGCGGCAAGCACGGCATCCTGTACGTCCGCATTGTGGAAGTTCAGGTCCGGCTGCTCTTTCAAAAAGTTATGAAGGTAATACTGCCCGCGCCAAGAATCGTACTGCCATGACGACCCGCCGAAAACGGAAACCCAGTTATTCGGCGGCGTGCCATCTTCTTTCGGGTCCGCCCACACATACCAGTCCGCCTTGGCATTGTCGCGCGACTTGCGGCTTTCCTGAAACCACACATGCTGGTCGGATGTATGGCTGTAGATCATATCGATGATGATTTTGAGGTTCAGCGAATGCGCTTTGTCCAGCATCGCCTTGAAATCATCTAGCGTACCGAAAAGCGGATCAATATCTTGATAATCCGACACGTCATATCCGAAATCCTTCATCGGCGATTTCATCACCGGCGAAATCCAGACCGCATCCACGCCAAGGTCGGCGATGTAGGGGAGCTTCTCCGTAATCCCTTTGATATCGCCTACACCGTCACCGTTTGTGTCGCGGAAACTGCGGGGATAGATTTGATAGATGACCGCGCCGCGCCACCAGTGAAGATTCTCGGAAGACATATCGCCTCTTTCGGTTAACGGCAAAAGGATACACCTGCGCCAAAGCGATACAAGGGAGATAGAAGGAAAAAATTTTTGGAAGGAAAAAAGTGGCGCGAGTGACGGGACTCGAACCCGCGACCTCCTCCGTGACAGGGAGGCGTTCTAACCAACTGAACTACACCCGCGCAACAGGGTGGTTTATTAGCGTCCCCGCTCCGCCCTGTCAATTGCTTTTATTGCTTTTTTTGAGAACTTAAGCCCGAAGAAGCTCAAGCCCCTCGAAAAGCGGCAATTTCAGGGATTCCGCAACCCCGCCATGGGTAATTTTGCCGCCGCAGACATTCAAGCCGCGACGCAAATTCTGGTCATCCGAGAGCGCGGCCTGCCATCCCTTGTCCGCAATTGCCAGCGCGTAGGGCAAAACCGCATTGTTAAGCGCCTGCGCCGACGTCATCGGCACGGCCCCCGGCATATTGGCGACGCAGTAATGAATCACATCATCCACC
>QFNK01000066.1 GCA_003240795.1 Micavibrio aeruginosavorus
CGCATCTTGTGCTGCACGCGCTTGCAACAAAAAAGCCCGCATAACAGCGGGCTTTGATGAAATTGAAGACGCTAGATCTTTTCGACCTGACCATATTCCAGTTCCACCGGCGTTGCACGGCCGAAGATGGAAACGGAAACTTTCAGGCGGCTGCGGACTTCGTCCACTTCCTCGACCACGCCGTTCATCGATGCGAACGGACCTTCGGATACTTTGACCTCTTCTCCGATCTCGAAGGAGATGGAGGATTTTGGACGCTCGACGCCTTCCTGCAGTTGCTTGATCAGGCGCTCGGCTTCTTTCTCGCTGATTGGAACAGGCTTGTTGCCCGCGCCCAGGAATCCGGTAACTTTCGGCGTGTCCTTGATCATGTGCCATACGTCGTCGTTCATATCGAGGCGGGCCAGAACATAACCTGGGAACACTTTGCGTTCCGTGTTGACCTTTTGTCCGCGTTTGACTTCGATGATCTCTTCTTTCGGGATCAGAATATCGCCGACCTTTTCGGCAAGACCTTTCTTGTCGGCCTTGTCCTTGATCGCTTCGGACACCTTGTTTTCAAAACCCGAGTAAACGTGCAGTACGTACCAGCGCATAGCCATTATTATTATTCCTTAAGAGTTAACGCCAAGACCGAGGAAAAGGGAAACCAGCCAGGCCAGAACCTGATCGGAGAGGAAAAGGAAAATGGATGCCAGCGTCACCATGATGAACACGGCGATGGTGGAGGCGATCGTTTCCTTGCGCGAAGGCCAGGCGACTTTCTTCGTCTCCTGTTTGACTTCCTTCAGATATTGAATAGGGCCCGTCTTGGACATTCTCTTCACCTTGATTGCGGTTTCTTTCTCCCAGCGGTTCGTAAGCCCGGGGGCTTTTGAACGATCCTTAATTTAGGGGAGTGAAAGGATAAATACAGCAGGTTCGACCGGATTTCCAGCGAAAAAAACCTCCCTGCGGTGAACAGGGAGGTTTTTCATGAAAATATTAACAATTAGGTGCGGACAAGCACGTTTTTGAACTGCCACGGGTCTTCCTCGTCCATGTCTTCCGGGAAGAATTTGGAGCGGGAGTCCAGCGGCGTCCAGTCCGTGTAGTGCCCCTCGACAGGCCCCAGATACGGCTTCTGGATTTCCAGGCAGCGTATGTGGTCCATCTCGTCGGATTCGACGATACCGGCTTCCGGGTTTTCCAATGCCCATACAACGCCGGCCAGGACGGCGGATGTGACCTGCAGGCCCGTTGCGTTCTGGTATGGCGCAAGTTCTTTCGTCTCTTCGATGGAGAGGCGCGAACCGTACCAATAGGCGTTTTTGGCATGTCCATAGAGAAGCACGCCCAGCTCGTCGATGCCGTCCGCGATCTGCTCCGCCTCAAGAATGATATGCTCTTCCTGATGGGAGTTGTTGCCGAACGCCTCATGCAGCGACAGCACGGCATCGTTCGCAGGATGGTATGCGTAGTGGCAGGTCGGACGGTATTCCGGGTTCAGGCCCGAACCGACCGTGTAATAATCCGCGATGGAAACGGATTCGTTGTGCGTGACAAGGAAGCCGTATTGCGGGCCCGGCGTCGGGCACCATGTGCGAACGCGCGTATTCGCGCCCGGCTGCTCCAGCCAGATTGCCGCGCGGCAGCCATTGCCTTTTTGCTGATGACCGTTCGGCGGGAACCATTTCTCATGCGTCCCCCAGCCGAGTTCGGCAGGCTGGACACCCTCGGACAGGAATCCGTCGACCGACCAAGTGTTGATAAACACATTCATAGGCTTTGGCATCTTTGCGCGCTGGGTATCGCGCTCGGCGATGTGTATGCCCTTGACGCCGACGGTCTGCATCAGCTTTGCCCATTCGTCACGGCTGGTCGGAACGCCCGTGGGGACACCGATATCCCGCGCAAGGTTCAAAAGCGCTTCCTTGACGAACCAGGATACCATGCCCGGGTTCGCGCCGCAGCAGCTGACCGCCGTCGTGCCGCCCGGATTGTTGTATTTCTCCGCGCGGACGGTTTCGCGCAGGGCGTAGTTGGTGCGGTCGGCATTGTTTGTATCCGTGCCGAAATAAAAACCTTTCCAAGGCTCGACCACAGTATCGATGTAAAGAACGCCGAGTTCGCGCGTCAGTTTCATGATATCAAGGGAGCCCGTATCAACGGACAGGTTGACGCAGAAGCCCTGGCCTTCACCTTCGGTCAGAAGGGGCGTCAGAAGCTCGCGGTAATTCTCTTGGGTGACTTCGGCCTGTATAAAACGGACGCCGTGTTTTTCGGCGAGGGCCTGATGGGTGTTATCCGGGTCAATAATGACAAAACGCTTAGGATCGTGTTCGATATGGCGCTGGATCAGGGGCAAGGTGCCGCGGCCGATCGAACCGAAACCGATCATGACAATTGGGCCGCTAATGCGGCCATAGACGGGGTAGATTTGAGACATTCTCTCAGATCCTTTCTTGGTTGTGGGTTTATAGGCGTAAGCGGCAATCGTATGTCACAAATATTTGGACAATACAATTAATTTTAACAACCTGAAAAACAAGGTTAATCCGGCAATTTCCGCATCACCGAGAGGTTCTCGAAAACGACATGCGAAGCCCCGTTCCAATGGATGAGCTCGATGTCCAGCTTCTCCGGCGAAACATGAATGATATTGTACCCGTTGCTCTGCTGGCGCAGGCGCGTGGACGTCGCCGAGGCAGAGCCGATCATAACCGGCCCCCGCTCCTCTTTATACGGCATGATGGAAGCATGGTGGATGTGGCCGGTCAGGACAAGGTCTACACGCTCCTCCTCCAGCACCGCCATCATATCGGCGGAACCCCAGACGACGGTGTCGATCGGAGAATTTTGAATATTTGCAAGCGGATGGTGGCAAACGAATATCTTGGCCTTGCCCGGCGGCGCAATCCGAAACTGGCGCCGGACGAAATCCACCTGTGCCTGCGATATCATGCCGTTCGCCCAGTTCCAGTGGGGCACGATCGGCCGCGCCGTGTTGATGCCCACGACATAACAGTGGTCGTCTTCGTGAACCGTGTCAGGCAGAGGCGAGATGTACTGGCGGTAACGGCGCATGGGATCGAAAAAACGCTGCCATGACTGGTAACGGGGAATATCGTGGTTTCCGGGAACGGTCAGCACGGGCGCAGTGATGCGCTCGATGAAATTCCGCGCCTGCACGAACTCACGGCTGCTCCCTATCTGTGTGAAATCACCGCTGAGGACAACCAGAGAAGGTTTCTGCCGCTCTATCTCCTGATAAAACATTTCCACGACCCGCGGGTCGGCCTTCCCGAAATGAAGGTCGGAGGCATGAAGGATCACACTCACGCCGAAAGCTCCATGCGAAGCACGGGGACGCTACGCGGTGCAACAACGAATGAAAGCGGGCTCTGCATTTCCATCGGTTCTCCATCCAGTGTGACGAGCGCCTTGTCTCCGCCCGTTTCGACGATCAGTTCCTTCGTTTCAAACGACCGGATGCTTTCATGCTCCTGCCAGTCACCCTGCCACATGCTGAGCGCCATTTTAAGCCCGTCCATCATATCGCGCGGCGCAGCGGAATAAACGGCCAGCTTGCCTTCATTCAATGTTTCCCGCAAAAACCGCTCCGATGCTTCCGTAGGTCTTTTCACGAAACTGTTGTTGCTGACAATAAGTGATGTCGTCGTAATAGGAAACCCTTTGTCGTCGGGGCGTGATTTCAAAACAAAATCGTTCTTGATATCGCCGCCGATGCCGCGCGCGATGTTGGCCACGAACTTGGCCACGCCCGTAAGCGACGGATTTTCCCGCAGCTCTTCGCGCATGATGGCCCCCTCCGGCATAAATCCGACGGACGCGGCGCAAAGGAATGTTTTACCGTTTACCTTACCCGCATCGATATGATCGGGCACAAAACCTTTAAATCGTGCCGCCGTTTCTTCAAACGTCGCGGCCGATCCCAGATCCTGCGCCAGAAGATTCATGGTGCCCAGCGGCAGAATAGCAAAAGGTATTTTATGCTCGGCCAGAAGATCGGCCGCATAAACGGCCGTGCCGTCACCGCCTCCGAAAACAATTCCTTCGGGTTTTGAGGCAGCTATATTCTCAACCATATCAGAAATGGCCTGAACGTCGAGGAGATGGACATCCGAAATATGGCTGCCCATGGATTCATCTATAATCTGCAGGACCCTGTCTTCTCCCAGACGGAGGACCGTACCGCTGTTGCGGTTCATGATAAGCGCATGTTTATTCATAAAATATCCTTTTTAGATGTAAACACAGGATCTTATACCAAAGTTCCGAACGTCTTTCCTGTCATACACTTTCCCTGGAGCCGCGTTTGGAACCAAAAAGGTTTAGCGGTCATTTGTCACACGCAAAATATTAGCAACACAAAAATATCATTTAAGTATTTTAGTATATAAATAAGGGCGCACAAATGGAACCAGTCTTTCAGCCAGGACGCAATTGCTGGAGAACGGAAAAAGCGGATTACGCATCCGTTATCGTAGATTACGGCAATTATTACCGGGATTTGCGTGAATCCATTATTCGTGCGCGCCGAAGCATATTTCTACTGGGATGGGATATCGATTCCCGCATCGAGCTGATGCGCGGCAAGGACGCCAAAAAAGACGAGTATCCCGTCACGTTTTTCGACCTCATCTGCTGGAAAGCGAAAGAGAACCCGGAAATTCAGATTTACCTGAACCGCTGGGACTATTCGATGTTTTTCATGCGCCAGCGTGAGCCCTTCTGGGAGCAGAAATGGAAATCCTGCGGACTGCCGAACATTCATGTCTGCATGGACAACGTGTTACCGCTATCCGCATGCCATCACCAGAAAATCGCCGTCATCGACGATGAAGTCGCATTCTGGGGCGGTATGGATGTCGCTTTGGGAAGATGGGATTTCCGCCAGCACCACGTACAGAACAAACACCGCGCAGATCCGGCCCAGCTGCCTCATTTCCACGAGAAAGAGCATTTCGCGCCTTATCACGATATACAGGCCGTAATGGCCGGCCCGGCGGCGAGATCGCTTGCCGAATGGGTTCGCATTCGTTGGGAAATGGCATGCCCGAAAACCAAACCCATCGCCATCGCGGCGGCGCCGGAGACAAACAGCATTCCGCATTGCTGGCCCAAAAGCGATCCGCCGGATTTCGAGAATATCGATGTCGCCCTATCCCGCACGATGCCGGCGATGCAGGGCAAAAGACAGATCGAAGAGATCGTCGCCCTTTTCCGGGATGAAATAAACCAGGCGGAGAATTTCATCTACATCGAAAACCAGTTTCTCGCCTGCCGCGAAATCGCCGAAATGCTGAACGAACAACTCCGCAAGAAGCCATCCCTGCGCGTACTTCTCGTCAGCTGCTTTGATCCCAACGGTGTCATGGAACGCATCGCCATGTGGGGCGGCAGGGTTCGCTTTAAGGATATACTTGTCTCCGGCGGCGTCGGGGACCGCGTGGCTATGGCCTATCCCGCCAGCTGCGAAAACGGAAAGCAGGCCGTTGTACGCATCCATTCAAAGCTGATGATTATCGATGATAAATATCTGCGTATAGGATCGGCCAACATAAACGACCGATCCATGGGAATGGACACGGAGTTCGACGTGACGCTGTACGGCAACAACGAAGCGTCCTGCGCGAAAATAGAAAGCGTAAGAAACGATCTTATTCGTGAACACACAGGCTATGAGATCGAAGAGATACAGCAGATCGCCCGAAACGGAGATGTGCAGCAATTGCTGGAGGAATGCCCGGGAAGCCGTCAGCATTTGCGCCGTATCGACGACGAACAATATAGGAAACAACCTATGGAGAAAATAATCTATAAACTCGCCGATCCGCGCCGCCCTCTTATCCATGCGCGCTGGACGCGTTTCCCGCGCTTTAACAAGCAGCAGGCGATAGTCCTTGCTACCGCTATCCTGTTCGCCGCATCTTTGGCCGCACTTTGGTCGTGGACGCCTCTTGCCGAATATACGGACAAGGAAAACCTGTCTCAATTGCTTGAAAATATCCGTACAGCGCCGCTCGGCCTGCTCTGGATTATCGGCATATATGTAGTGTCCGGAATATTCTTCTTCCCTGTAACCGCGTTGAGCACTGCCGTTGTCCTAATCTTCGGCGGCCTCCAGGGTTTCCTGTATGCGACGATCGGCGCGATATGCAGCGCGCTTGCCGGATACGCCATTGGCCGCGCCGTAGGGCGTGAACGGCTGCTCAAGATTTTTCCAAAGGCGGAAAAATCTATGGAGAAAGTCCGCAGCAGCGGCGTGATCGGCGTAACGGTCATCCGTATGCTGCCCATAGCGCCCTTCTCTCTCGTGAATATGATCATGGGGGTAATCCATCTGCCTCTCCTGCCTTTCGTGCTGGGGACATTCTTCGGTCTCTCTCCCGGAAAGATCATGCTGGCCATATTCGGGGAATCCTTTATCGAGGCGTTCCAGAATCCTGACCTGCAAAACAGCCTCTACGCCGCGATGGGTATAACCATCTGGGTGGCCGTTATCTTTGCCTGCAACAAATTTGCAAAGATGTGGCAGACGAAGCATCAGGCAGGATAATGTCCGTACGCATTCTCTGTTACAACATACATGGCGGCTATGACATGCATGGGAAACGCGATCTCGCGCGTATCCATGATTTTATGGAGCGGCATGACGTTGATATCGGCGTTTTTCAGGAAATAGAAACCCGCCCCTCCCGCGGCGGCACCATGCAGGACATCGATACGATCGCTGGCACCGATCGCCCCCACAGGCTTCTGGGACTGGCCATGAAAGAAGGCGAAGGATGGTACGGCAATCTGATCGTAAGCCGCCATCCGATCATCCGCGGTCTATACCATGACCTTGAAACGAAACCGTCCTGGGAACCACGCAACGCAGTCGATGCCTTGATCGACACACCGGATGGTCCTTTACGCGTCATCGGTACGCATTTGTCTCTGGCGCCGTGGGAGAGATGGTCGGAGGTACGAAACCTTGTCCGCCTTATCGACAAGGTGGAGGAAAAGGAAACACACCCCATGCTGTTCATGGGCGATATCAACGAATGGCGCTCCGCCGCGCTTTCTAAACTGCTGCGGCATATGGATGAAACAATGACGCCAATCCCATGCGGCCGCACCTTCCCCGCCTTCTGCCCGTTCCTAAGGCTCGACAGGGTATGGGGCAAAAACCTACTGTCAAAGGCAATCGCAACGGCAATCGTTTCCGCTGAAACAAAAAGAATGTCTGATCATCTTCCCATATTGATCGAAGTTTTTTAGCAGAGAACAGGACGGAGGTTGAAATTACATCGCTCCGGCCTGAAGAAAACCGCCGATCAAACTGCTAAGCCCCATCCCGACTGCTCCCCAGAACATAACCCGCACAGCAGGCTTAAGGACAGGAGCGCCGCCCGCTCTTGCGGCGAACGCGCCTAATATTCCCAGCAATAAGATGCAGAGTGTAGATGTCCCCACAACAAATATGGAAGGGGAAATCACAAAAATGGACAGAAGCGGCACGGCCCCGCCCATGGCAAACGATAGCGCAGACGCCGTAGCCGCCTGTAGCGGCCTTGCGGCCGTCATGTCCGTAATACCGAGCTCTTCACGGGCATGAACACCAAGCGCGTCTTTTTCCATCATCTGGATACAAATCTGTTTTGCAAGAGATGGCTCAACGCCTCGCTCTGTATAGATGTCGATCATCTCTTGTAATTCTTCTTCGGGCTGCTCATTCAATTCACGCCTTTCCCGTGCGAGATCCGCCTGCTCCAGATCGGATTGTGAACTAACCGATACATACTCTCCCGCTGCCATGGATATTGCCCCGGCGATAAGCCCCGCAATACCGGCAAGCAATGTGGCCTTTTGATCCGATGCCGAAGCCACGCCGACCATTAGGCTGGAAATGGAGATAATACCGTCATTCGCACCTAGGACTGCCGCCCTTAGCCACCCTGTGCGCTTTGTAAAATGTTTTTCGTGATGATTGTAAATGATGCGTGATTTCATAAAAAAATCCTATCATTCCAATCTATTACAGAACAGAAATTTATTTTCTCCGCCTTCAGGTTCCCTTCAGGTTGGAAAGGCAGCATGGGATTGTCTCAAAAGAAAGGCTACTTCCATGCTTAACCTCGATTACCATGAAAACGGACATACAACTGGCACCTTGTCCCTGCGGAACGAGTTTCTCCTGAGACGTATCAACACACGCCCGGCTGTTGTTTCGATACTGCCGGCTTTCACGAAAGAGCGCGAAGCGGTTGAAAGGTTTATCACCGACATCTACGCCAAATCATATGACGCGCGAATCAATGTCCATTATCCGACATTGATGAGCGTGCAGGATGATCAGGGAAAAATTCTCGCCGCTCTTGGTTTCAGGAACGCGGCGCGTGAGCCTTTGTTTCTGGAACAATATCTGACCCACCCGGTAGAAGAGATTCTCGATACGCCGCGACCCTCCATCACGGAAATCGGGAATCTCGCTTCGGCAGGCGGCGGCGCGTCGCTATTCCTGTTCGCGGCCCTCTCCGCATACTTGCACGACAAAAAACAAAGCCACGCCGTCATCACAGGCACGAAATATATTGAAGGGAAACT
>QFNK01000067.1 GCA_003240795.1 Micavibrio aeruginosavorus
GGCGGCATGCGTGCGATTTTAAAGTTTGCAGATTTGTCCGGTCTCGATCTTTCGGGGCGCGATTTGTCGCAAGCGGACTTTACCGGCTCGACCCTGGCCGGGTGCGATCTGTCCCAGGCGAAATTCGTCTGCGCCTGCTTCTTCTCCTGTGACCTTCAGAAAGCCGACCTCTCAAACTCGATCCTGAACCGGAGCGATTTCCGTGGCGCCCTCCTTGCAGGAGCAAATCTGTCGGGCGCGAACATGGACTCCGCCGATTTCCGTGAGGGAAAGATCATGGAACGCGGCGAATACGGCATGCTTGTCAACAAACCGCTTCCGTCCTTTCCTGAAGGAAAACCTGTATCGGGTACAATCTTCACCGGCGCAAAGCTGAACGGCACGAATATGAGCGGCGTAAAAGCTGGCGGTGCGGATTTCTCCGACGCCGATCTTTCGGGTGTTATCCTGAATCAGGCACAACTGCCCGACGTCAATTTCGACGGGGCGAACCTGACCAAAGCCGATCTGACCGGCGCGGACCTCAGCCGCGCAAACCTGTCCAACGCAATCATTTCCGGCGCGATCCTTCGCAATGCAGAGCTTCAGGGCGCAATTCAGGAAAACACTATCCGCGACGAAATCGTGGGCCAGCGTCTTGAGGCCGGCACCCAGACACTCGAAGCCATGCTGGCCATGCACCGCAAATGGATTGCAAGCGCAGGGCGTGATGGCGCGCAGATGGATTTGTCCAACCATGACCTGCGGGATATTCCGGCTCTTGCGAAATACCCCCTTACCGCCGCCCGCGCGGTGCATGCGACGTTCCTCGGCCTGAACATGGAAAGCTCAAACATCCAGAGCGCCGTAATGGACTACAGCGATTTCAGGGACTGCCGTCTTGGCAAGGCGGATTTCCGCGGCTCCTCCCTCAAGGGGGCGCGCTTTGAACGGGCGGATATGACGGGCGCCAATCTCGGGCCCCTCAAATTCGACACGCCGGAGGGCCGCGGCGTAAGGCTCCAGCGCGTAAACCTGTCAGGCGCGTCTTTGAAATTCACGGTGCTGAGAGACTGTGACTTCCGTGATTCCATCATGATGGGCGTCGATCTGACGAATGCCGCCCTGATCGGCTGCGACCTCCGCGGCGCGGATCTGACAGGCGCAATTTTGAACGGGATCAGCCTTGAGGGCGCTAATATCGACGGCGCGATCATCCGTTAGGAATTTTCCTTAAAACCCCAGATATCGGGGGATTTCTGCCCTGTGCATCTTCCGGAAAAGCCGCGGATTTTGTAGTATCCGGCCATGCGTATACGTCATCTGCCCGATTATCTGGTCAACCAGATCGCCGCCGGCGAGGTCATCGAAAGACCTGCCGCCGCGGTGAAGGAAATCGTCGAGAACGCGATCGATGCTGGCTCCAGCATGATCGAGGTCGATTTGCGCGATGGCGGCAAGAGCATGATCCGCGTCCGCGACAACGGATCAGGCATGACGCGGGAGGAACTCACCGCCTGTGTCGAACGCCATGCGACCTCCAAACTGCCCGACGACGACCTCGTAAATATCCGCCATCTGGGCTTTCGCGGCGAAGCGCTCCCGTCCATCGGTGCGGTCAGCCGTCTGAAAATCACGACCAAACATGCGGACGAGCCGAACGCCTGGACGATTTCCGTCGAAGGCGGCCGCAAGATTGATCCCGCGCCCTCCGCACACCCGCAAGGCACAACCGTAGAAATCAGCGATCTGTTTTTCGCGACCCCTGCCCGCCTGAAATTCCTGAAGACGGACCGTGCCGAATATGCCGCCGTCAAGGATATGCTGTCCCGCATCGCTATGGCGCATCCGGACGTGACGTTCAAGCTGACCCACAACGGCGCGTCTTCTTTTACCGTCAATGGCGCGCAAGGCGAATTGGATGGCATACGCCACTCAAGGCTGTCCGATATACTGGGGCGCGATTTCGGCGACAACTGCGTGCCCGTTTCCGCAAAACGCGATTATGTCGGCATCACGGGCTATGCGGGCCTGCCAAGCTATGACAAGGGCACGGCGCAGCATCAGTTCCTTTTCGTCAATGGCCGTCCTGTACGCGACCGCCTGCTCCTCGGTTGCATACGCGCCGCCTATACCGACCTTCTCTCTCGCGATCGCCACCCCGTTGTGGCGCTATATATTGATGTTCCGCCGGACGAGGTCGACGTAAACGTACATCCGGCAAAAGCGGAAGTGCGCTTCCGCGACAGCGCCCTCGTCCGCGGCGCAATCATCAGCGCGATCAAACATGCGCTTCTGGAAGGGGGCCAGACGACATCCACGACGATTTCATCCTTCGCGCTTTCGTCATTCCAGCCGCAGCAGAGTAGCGGCCCCGCCCTGCCCTATGGCCGCGGCGCATACCGCCCTGCAATGCCATCCTATAGCGGATACGGCAATCTGGCGGAGAAGGTTGAACAGACCTATGCCCCATTGATGGAAACATTGCCGTCCGCGCGCGCAGAAATATCCGCTGTTGCCGCACACGCGAACGAAGAAGCATCCTTCCCCCTGGGTGCGGCGCGGGCGCAGCTGCATGAAAACTACATCGTCGCGCAAACCGAAGACGGCATGGTTCTGGTGGACCAGCATGCCGCGCATGAACGCCTCGTCTACGAAAAATTCAAGGCGCAAACGGCAAATGGCGGCATCGCGGCGCAAGGGCTGCTCATCCCCGAAATCATAGACCTTGGCGACACCGCCGCCGCCGCCATTCTTGAAAAAGCGGACGTTTTCGCAAAGCTGGGGCTCGAGATAGAACCTTTCGGCGTCGGCGCGATCGCCGTGCGAAGCATCCCTGCGCTTATCTCCGGCAAGGCGGATATCAGTAAACTTGTTACCGACATTGCCGACGAATTGCAGGATCAGGAAAACTCCATACTTTTGGAAGAAAAACTCAACGCCGTTCTTTCCACCATGGCATGCCATGGCTCCGTGCGCTCCGGCCGCCGCATGAACGCGGAGGAAATGAACGCCTTGCTGCGCCAGATGGAAGAAACGGAAAACTCCGGCCACTGTAACCACGGCCGCCCGACCTACATCCGGCTCAGCCTCAAAGACATCGAAAAACTTTTTCACAGACGGTAGAAACCATGGAAACCAAAGAACAGAAAAACATCATCAACGTCCTCTATTTCCTGCTGATCATATCCAGCGTGCTGTCCTTCGTTCCGCACACAATTCCGCAGGTCTTGTCCATTGCCACGCTGATCCTGTCTTTGTGCGCCGCCTATTTCTACCGCTCCCGCGATACGCAGGACGGATTGATGTACAACCACATGACCTACCTGATCGGCACGATCTGGTACGGAACGACATTTATCGTCATAGGCATGATCCTTACGGTTCTCTGGGTTTACATGAAAGGCGATCACACGGCGATCTATAACCTTACCGCCGATATTCAGAACGGCATGATGATGACGGAAGACGATATGTACGCCGTCATGCAAACCTATATGGATGACAATTATAAACTCCTGCTTCTTGCCAGCACGGTAACAATAGGCCCGGGACTTGCCTATTTCATCTACCGCGTCGTGCGCGGCTACAAACGGGCGATGGACGGATACCGTATCGCGAACCCGAAAAGCTGGCTGTAAGAAACGATCATGAAGATCGCTTTCCTAGCTTCCCACAACGGCAGCGCCGCCAAGGCCATAGCCGAGGCCTGCCTGAACGGAACAATCCCCGCACGCCCGCACCTGCTTATCAGCAACAACGAAAACGCAAACGCGGTTTCGTGGGCAAAGGAATTGCAATTAAAGACCGCCCTCATCAACGCATCGAACGCGCAAAATCCGGATTCTGCCATCGCGGGACTCTTGCTCGATCATGAAATCGACATTGTCATCTGCTCCGGTTACATGCGCCTGATCGGACAGGAAACGATCGCCGCCGTTCATGGCGCGATCCTGAACATCCATCCCGCGCTTCTTCCGAAATACGGCGGAAAAGGCATGTATGGAAGCCACGTGCATAAGGCCGTATTCGACGCGGGCGATGCGGAGACAGGCGCAACCATTCATCTGGTTGATTCCGAATATGACCGCGGGCGCATCCTGGCGCAGAAAAAAATCCCCGTGCTGCCATCTGACAGCGCCGGGGATATAGAGGAAAAGGTCAAGGCGTTGGAGCCGGCCTTCTATATAGAAACATTGCAGAAAATTATCTCCGGCGATATCGCCTTGCGCTGATTACTCGGCAGCCGACAACACCGCCTTGTCACCAACAAGATCCAACGCCTGCATATCGTACAAACGCTTGTAGGCGGAATCCGGATCGGCGATCAAAGCCGCATGGGTTCCCTGCTCGACAATACGCCCCTGATCGAACACAAGAATACGGTCAACCGCCTTGATGGTCGCAAGCCTGTGCGCGATGGTAATTGTCGTGCGCCCCTCTATCAAACCTTCCAGCGCCTTCTGGATATAATGCTCCGATACGGAATCCAGCGATGATGTCGCCTCATCCAGGATCAGGATAGGACAATCGGCAAGAACGGCCCTGGCAATGGCCACGCGTTGACGCTCGCCACCCGAGAGTTTCACACCGCGTTCACCGACCAGCGTGTCATATCCCTGCGGCAACGACACGATGAAATCATGCGCGTAAGCTTTCTTCGCGGCCTCGACGATTTCGTCCATGCTGGCATCGGGATGGCCATAGGCGATGTTGGACGCGATCGAGCGGTGGAACAAAATCGGCTCCTGCGGCACAAGGGCAATTGCTTTACGCAAAGACTCCAGTGTAACTGCACGAATGTCCTGCCCGTCGATACGCACCGCCCCCTCCTGCACATCGTAGAGACGCTGCACCAGCTTGACGAACGTGGACTTTCCGGAACCCGAATGCCCGACAAGCGCAATCTTCTCACCCGCCTTGATCGTCAGGGAGAAATCATCATAAATCTTGTCCTGCTTGTTGGCATAAGCAAATCCGACTTTGTCGAATATGATTTCGCCTTCTTTTGCCAGAAGCGGGACGGCGCCGGGCATTTCAACGACATCATCTTTGTGCTTCCAGAAAGAAATGACATCCTCCATCTCCGCCATGGCTTTCATCAGGTTGGAAATCTGTTCCCCGATATGACGAAGATAGCCGGCCATGACGATATAGGCCGTCAGAACATAAACGACATCCGCCGCACTTGCCTGTCCGCGCGACCATAGATGCACCGCGGTGCCGACCATGACGCCCATCATCAAAAGCGCAAGATAGCGTCGGATAAGATCGACTATGTTCGCCGTCTGCCAGGCGTTGATGGATATGCCGCGCCAGTCCGTTGCAACGTCTTCGAACCGCAACTCCTCCGCCTTCTCACGGCCGAAGGCTTTGACGGCGGAGTTTCCGGTGATGGCGTCTGCCAGAAACGCCCCCACTTTCGTATCGGCATCGGCAGAACGGCGGAATTTCGGCGCGTTGATACACATCACCGCCCAGACGCTGAAACCGATGTAAAGCGTAACGGTGGCAAGCGTTACCCAGCCCATGAGCGTCCAGCGCGAAAACATTATCCCGATTGTCGAGATAATAACAATCGCCGTGGGGTAAAGAAACATGAAGATATTGTCTTCAAACACGTCGAACGACCACATGCCGCGCGTGATTTTCCGCACTGTCCCACCGGCGAAAGCGTTGGCGTGCCAGTCGGTCGAAAAACGCTGAACGCGCGCAAAGCTTTCCGTTACGATTGTATAGAGGCTGCGCACGGCGAATTTGTTCCAGACGAACATGGTCCCGTTCCGCAGCGTATGATAGACAAACTCCAAGGCGATAAAGATGGCGAAAATCTTGATCAGGTTTTCTGTCCATCCTTCCGCACCCGCAGCCGTATCGCTCACCGCCTGTACGAGCCAGCCCGTGACGACAGGAAAAAGGGTATCCGCGAATGCGGCAAAACCCATTCCGAGCAAAAGAACCGGAAAGTATTTCGCCTGAGGCCGCCAGACATGCGCGGTGAAACGGGCGACGTCGCGGAAATTGATTTTGTCTTTTTTACTCTGTGTCATGTCTATAGTCCTGCATAAAAAATAACCCCGAAAACCGCGTTTTCGAGGGGAGATCAAAGAAAATATAAAAGGAAATCTTTGTCAGGCCCGAAAACGAAATTGTTTCCGGACCAAAGCGGTTAAAACCGCCCGTACCCGGAAAGGGTGCGCACAAAATTTGATTTATAATTATTCATTGCTCGCTCCTTTCCTTGGGTTGAATGTTGCTATGCCGCAAAGGTGTCACAGGACAAGCAGTTTTGTCCAGAAAAATATTACTTGTCTTTCTTCCGGCGCGTTTTCATCAGTTCCAGCAGCAAGGCCTGATCCTTTTTCGGCATGGCGAAGTAATTCTCTAAAACCTCATGCCCCTTTTCAGACAGCCCTTGCGAACGGCCGGCCTTCGCTTTTTCCGGCATGATATTCATGGTCAGCCATTCATAAGGAACATCTAATTCCAGAGAGAGGCGGTGCAGGTAGCGCGGAGAACGCGCCTTCCCCGCCTCCGCCTGCTGTATCGCCTGCTGGGTCGTTTCTGCGATACGTGCAAGGTCGATCTGGCTGAGCTCCTTCACCGAACGGATGTATTTCAAACGGTCGGCCAGCTCCGGAAGATTTTTGAGTGAAATCATGAAAGGAGATTACCACAAGCGTTTTTGTGACTCATGACAAGAATAATTGTTGACGACAATACAATTATTCTTGTATGAATTAGATAGCAGGAAACAAAAAAATGAACGACATTTCACCAAAACTTCAAGGCGCGCTCGATGATTTGCAGAAATATGCGGATTGCGACGACACAATGACAATGGCAGAGCTTGAGGAATTTTTTCTCGCGCCCGCGCCGACTATACAATAAAGGGCTTTTTGATTTTCTCTATCGGGCCGTAACAATGGCATTCGCCGATATGATCGTTGACCAGCCCCATCGCTTGCATGAACGCATAAACGGTTGTCGGCCCCACAAAGGTCCAGCCGCGTTTTTTCAAATCCTTGGACAGCGCCACCGATGTGGCGGTTTTGGCCATTGCCTTCAAATCCTCACGCGTCTGTGATTCCGGACGCTCTGACAGAGCGGGCTTCCATGACCAGAAATAATTGGCGAGCGATCCGAATTCTTTTTTCATTTCAAGCGCGCGAGACGCGTTGTTGATCGTGCTTTCAATTTTTCCCCGATGGCGGATAATTCCGGCATCGACCACCAGACGGTCGACATCCTTTTCCGTGTAGCGGGCAACCTTTGCGAAATCAAAACTGTCAAAGGCGTTCCTGAAGTTTTCACGCTTGCGCAGTATGGTAATCCAGCTCAACCCTGCCTGAAAACCTTCAAGGCATATTTTTTCAAACAGACGGTGGTCATCCGTCACGGGACGCCCCCACTCCTTATCATGATACGCCATGTAAAGCGGGTCGTCCCCGCACCACCAGCAACGGGTCTTACCGTCCGCGGATGGCAGGATATCGGCCACGATTATTCCTGATCCAGAAGGGACAGGATTTCTTTCGATGCCGCAAGATCGCGCTTCAATGCCTTCTGCCGCTTCTCGCTGACAGGATCGGGGCCGTGCAGCTCCTCATTCGCAACACCTGCGTAATAAATCTCTTCCAGCTCGGCGGCATTGAACACATCTTCCGGTGTCGCTTCATGCTCGACAAAGGCCAGGCCAAGGACAATCGACCCTGTCAAGGACGTCACGATCTGCAGGATCGTGAAATAATGCTCGTCCAGCGCTTCCAGATAATTCCAGATCTGCTTGTGCGTATCGGCATCCTGTTTCAACGCTTCGATGCCGAATGTTACTTCCAGCGGGCTCTCAAAATGTTCGTCGAACCATGTCAGCCAGCGGTCCCATGTTTCCTTCTGAAGTTTGGCAAGCGCCTCCGGCTCCTTCACGCGGTAGCACAGAAGATCCGTGTCGAGATATTTCAAAAGCGATTTCGTCAGGGCGTCACGTTCGCGCGCCTTGTCGATCGCCGTCGTCAGGATTTGCGTCAGCGGCATATTGTCCGGCACCACCGTTTCTTCCTGCGCGGACCATTCCGCCGCGACGGCTTCCGCATAGGGACGGTTCGGCGCGGCTAGCGGCTGCCCCAGCGGTGTCTTGATGCTTTTTCCGTCCAGCTGAACGACAAAGCCGTCATCCGTCCTCGTATTCGACACCATTGTATAAAAACGCTTCATATTCTACGCTCCATTATTCTTTCTTTTCTCCGGCACCGGCGATTTTGATGGCGAAATTCGCCGTATCGTCGATACCCATGTCGTGGCTGATGACTTTCACGAAATTCGCGATGCGCTTGTCATCGTCTTTTTCAGTGTATACAGGCGTGAGTGTCAGAATCGTTTTACCATCTGATTTCTCGACCGCGCCTGTAAACGCAACGCCGTTGATAGTCCCTTCCAGCGTTGCGGCTTCTTTGCTGAACAGGTTCCTGACAGAAAACGCGGCCTTATGAAGCCCACGCACCAATGTAATGTTTTCAAGCGCGCCGGCCTTTCTATTAAAGGTGCCATCGCCTTCAAGCAT
>QFNK01000068.1 GCA_003240795.1 Micavibrio aeruginosavorus
GTATGATCGGGGCGGGGGATTCAAAACTCTGCACCGTCATCGCGCTTTGGGTTGCAACACCCGGACTTGCGGCTTTCCTTTTTTACATGGCAATGACAGGCGCCGTTATCGGGATTGCGACAAAAGTCCTGAACAAGCGCAAGTTTGTGCAGAACCCGAAGGAAGGAAGCTGGATCGCGCGCGCGCAGGAGGGCGGGGTCGGTGTTCCCTACGGTATCGCCATCTGCGTCGGCGCCATCGTGTCTTTTTACACGCTGGGGTATTTCTCTCCGACCAAGCTCGGTCTTCTGGCGGGTGCCGCCGAGGCCGCCCCATGAGAAATTATATAAGTATAATCTGATTTAGGTATTCTTTAACCAATAAAGTCTAAGGTTATGTAGGAATATCCGTAAATCCGCACTGTGTTTTCTCTCCAACTAATCAATCAATCTGTCCGGCGCGGCCTATCTGCGTGGATTTCAGGGGGAGCCCTAGATGAACAAGAACGTTTTGATCGTACTCGCCGGTGGTTTCGTGGTCGCTATTCTGGTGGCCGTGCTGGTACAGGCGTCTCTTGGCGGAAAGAAAAAGGCGGCAACCGATACCGCGCCGAAAACGCAGGTGCTGGTCGCCGCGAAAGACCTTGCCGTCGGCAAGACAATTGCGGAAGGCGATTTGAAATGGCAGACATGGCCTGTCGGCACCGCTTTCGCAGGCGCGATCGTGCGCGAGGGTGAGCAGAAGGCGGATGACGCACTGAAAGGCCGTCTGATCCAGAAGGTCAATGCGGGGCAGCCTGTTCTCAACAGCTACATCTTTAAGGAAGGCCGCGGCAATGTCGTTGCCGCAACGCTTGAAAAAGGGATGCGCGCCGTCGCCATTCCCGTGAAGGCCGATACGATGGCCGGCGGTTTTGTCATACCGGGTGACCGCGTGGACGTTATCATGACATACAAGGTATCCGCTGGCCGCGGCGATGAAACGGCGCAGACCGAAGCGTTCGTCCGTTCGCAGGCATCCGAGACGATCCTGGAAAATATCCGCGTTCTGGCCGTTGACCAGGAAACGACGCGGGAGAATGAAAATGCGAAAGTCGCCCGCACGGTAACACTCGCCGTTACGCGGGAAGCGGCGGAGAAATTATCTCTGGCCTCCGAAATGGGATCGCTGACGCTCGCCCTGCGCGCGCTTGGCGATGACGAGGCCCATGCCGATAGCGCCGTCACCACCGACGTCACGGTCAGCCGCACGATTCAGAACCTGAACAAAATCAAGGAAGAAGAGGCGAGCGCCAAGCCTATCCGTATTTATAACGGCGCACGCATTCAGGAGACACAGCCACGCAACGCGGGGACAGGAAATGCAACGGCTATTCCATCGGATGCGGTGGTGGAAGAGACCGTCCAATGAGGGGGACTATCATGAAACGCGCATTGTTCGCATTTGCTATTCTTGTGACGCTGGCACTTCCCCTGGCGACCGCCATGGCGGACAAGGGAGATTTGAGCGCGCTTAAAAACAACGATGACGCCGTCGATATCATGGTCGGCAAGGCAGAGCTTGTAACTATCCAGGGGAATGCCGCCGATATTCTTGTGGCCAATCCCGGCATTGTCGATGTCATGGCGATCAAGTCTAATCAGCTTTACATGGTCGGGAATGCGCTCGGCGAAACGAACGTCATGGTTCTGGATGAGAGCGGAAACGTACTGCGCCGCCTGAACATCCATGTCCGCATGGACACGGAGAAGCTGGAGCGCATGCTGGTCGAACTTTATCCGGACGAGACGGTGAAGATCAAGGCGTTGAAAGACCAGCTTGTACTGACGGGACATGTATCCACGCCGTCCGTTTCCAACAGCATCACAAACCTCGCTGCGCAATATGCGGCGGAAGCGCGCGGCAAGTCCGCCGCCAATCCCGATGAAGTGGTGACAAACATGCTTTCCGTCGCAGGAGAGCAGCAGGTCATGCTGAAAGTAAAAATCGTCGAGGCTTCACGTTCCGCGCTCAAAGACCTTGGTATCGAGACGAGCCTGCAGAACAGCGATTTCGGCAATGTCGGCGCGAGCGTCGCGGCGGCCTCCGCACTTGGTTTGAGCGCACCGGCGCAGCTTGGCGTTCTGGCGCTGAATTACTCTTCCGGCTCGTTCGGTCCGCTGAACTTCCTTGCGCGCGCGCTTGAGGAAGAGGGGATCGTCAACACGCTGGCGGAGCCGAACCTGACCGCCATATCGGGCGAGCAGGCAGGATTCCTCGCCGGGGGTGAGATTCCGATCCCGACGGAAATCGACCGTAACGGAAACCTTGTCTATGAATTCCGTCCGTTCGGTGTAAGTTTGAACTTCCGCCCGATCGTGATGTCCGCGAACCGCATCAGCATGCAGATGACGACGGAAGTGTCGAATGCAAGCTACAGCGACAACCTTCAGCTTCAGGGCGTGAATGTTCCGACCTTCAATGTTCGCCGTGCGGATACGACGGTGGAATTGCCGAGCGGCGGCACCTTGATGATCGCCGGTCTTCTGCAGTCGGATACCTTGTCATCACTGACGCAGATTCCGGGTGTCGGAAAAGTGCCTGTCGTGGGTGATCTTTTGAAATCCGACTCCTTCCGCCGGAATGAAAGCGAGCTGGTGGTCATGATTACTCCGTACCTTGTGCGTCCGTTCGCGCAGAATGCGGCGGCGGTGGAGCCTGCGCCTGTTCCCGCAAAAACATCCGCGGCGGATATCAGCGACGTTCCACGCCTGAGCATGAGCGACCTTGAAACGCTTCCGGAGGAAGAAGGCATGCCTGCGCCGCGCGCGCCAAAGCCTTCCAAGAAGCCGAACGCCGTTGCCATGGCACCGTCGGCAGGCCTGAGCGATCAAAGGCTGATCGCGGCGAAGGAAAAGCCCGTATCGCCGGACTCGAAAAAGGCACTGGCGCAGACATTCGAAAACAACATCAAGCGCACGTTCGGCTCCAGCCGTCTGGACAGTGTGATGAAAGAAAGCGGTAGCTTCGGCTACATGACGGATTGAGGAGAAGGTCCATGACGAAAAAAGTTTATGTTTTGGCGGTTCTGGCAGGGGCGAGTGTTATGCTTGGCGCCTGTGCGCGTCAAAGCACGCCTTCCATGATGAACACGTCGATGCCGCGCGTTGTCGAGCAGACATCGATGCAGCAGGTGCCGGTCAGCAAAATCAGCGACGGTTATCTGGCGCAGCTTGCCGATGATTACGGCCGTTACGGTTCCGGCGCGGTCACGCTGGCTCTGGCTTATGATCCGTCCTCTAAAACATACGGCGCGATGGACGCGTTCAACGATCTGGCCTCCATCAAGGAACGCCTCCGCAAGGCCGGGCTGAAAAACGCGCGCGCCGAAACGGTGAAGATGGCGGGGACGGAGCCGACTCTGTTTATCTCCTACGACAGCCAGACGGCGATGGCGCCCGCGGGATGCCGCAGTATGCCGGGTTTTGACGACGGACTTACCACTGCGGAAATCGGCAATTACAAATTCGGGTGCTCCGTCGATAGCATGATCGCGCAGCAGATCTACCGTCCGGCCGACCTTCGCGGTAATGCCGGCAGCGAGCCGCTTGACGGGCGCAAGGCCGCAAATGTTGCCGAATATAACCGCCGCGTCGATCCGGAGCGCATCCAGGGTGAGCTGAGCCGCATGGAGCGCAAGGACATTCAGGCAGAATAGAAAGATAAAGTTACAAGCGTGAAAACAGAAACATCTATACTTCTTCCTTCGGCCATCATCGATCTTTTCCTTAAAGACAGGGAAACGATTGAGGCGGCGCGTGCCCTTGAGGACGACTGGCGTTTCGCGCGTGTGAAGATACGCGTGCATGAGGGGGACGTCGAAACCGCCATCCGCACCTACACGCAGAGCGGATCGCCGGATCTGGTTTTTCTGGAGACGGATTCCACGGATGAATCCTTTGTCGGGCGCCTGAACGACCTTGCAAGCCATTGCAACGAGGGGACGAGCGCGATCGTGATCGGCCCCGTCAACGATGTCAATTTGTACCGCCGTCTGACGGCGATGGGCGTTAGCGACTATCTTGTCCGTCCCGTGCCGCAGGATATTCTGGGTGATGTCATCGCCAAGGGCCTGATCGAAAAGCTGGGTACGGGTGGCAGCCGTCTGATCGCCATGATTGGTGCAAAAGGAGGAACAGGTGTTTCTTCCGTTTCGCAAATTCTTGCGCGCGCATCCTCTGAAAAGTTCGAGCAGAAGACATTGCTGCTCGATGCCGCCGGGGCGTGGTCGACGCTTGGCGTCGGGCTGGGGTTCGAGCCTTTGGGCAGCACAGCCGAAGCGTTGAAGGCCGTTCTTGCAAAAGACACGGATTCTCTGAAACGCATGCAGTATCAGGTGAACGAACGTTTCTTCGTTCTCGCGACCGGAACGGAGCCGCTCCTTGAAACGCCGGCGCAGATCGCGCAGTTTGAAGATGTTCTCAATACAGTTATGGCGAATTTTCCGGTCGTAATCGTCGATCTGTCCGGTGCCGTTCCGTCCGTGAAGAAAACGGTTCTGACGCGTGCGCATCAGATCACGGTCGTATCGACGCCGTCGCTGCCGTCGCTCCGCTCCGCACGGGCGCTGATACAGGAAATCAAAAAGCTTCATGGCGGCAAGGCGGAAAATATCGACCTTGTTGTTAACATGGAAGGCATGGCGCCGGGCAAGGAAGTTTCCCGCGCCGACATCAAAGCCGCTCTGGATATAGATCCTCTGGTAAGCATTCCGTTCGATGCCAAGCAATTCATTGGCGCGGAAAGCGATGGAAAAATCGCGACAGACAAGAGCGTTTCATCCCTTGTCGACAAGGTGGCGCCACTGCTGCGCGCTTTGCAGAAGAAAGAGGCGGCGGCCGACACGCAGGGCGGAGAGAAACTTATTTCCTCCCTTCTTGGCAAAATCAAAAAGAAATAAGGGAAGGGGGTTAGCACATGTTCGGGAAAAAACAGGGTTCGACAACAACGATCGCGGAAGAGCATGCGGCGCAGCCTCTGCCTGTTGAGCAAAAAACATCAGCGCCTGTTGAGGCCGCGCAAACCGCGGCGGACGACAAGAAGCCGGTCAAGAGCATGCAGGATGATATTCTCGACCTGCATGAGGATGCGGCAGAGGAAACATCTGGCGCCGCCAATCTGGAATCGCTCCGCCTGCAACGCGCGCGGAACCGCATCTGGCTCGACCTTCGCGACGGGATTGACCTGAAAGCCCTTGCCCGCATGAAGGCAGAAGAGGCGCGCAGTGAAGTCCAGTCGGCGGTGGAGGAAATTGCACGGTTCCGCAATCTGGACGTCACGCCGTCGGAGTTGTCCGTTATCGCGCGCGAATGCACGAACGACATGCTCGGCTTCGGGCCGCTCGAGGAATTGCTGGAGCGGGACGATATCGCCGATATCATGATCAACGGGCCGGACACGACCTATATCGAGGTCGGCGGCAAGATCGAACGGTCGCGCATTAAATTCCGCGACAACCAGCATCTGACGACCATCTGCCAGCGTATCGTGGGTGCGATCGGCCGCCGTGTCGATGAAAGTTCGCCAATTTGCGATGCGCGTCTGCCGGACGGAAGCCGCGTGAACGTCATTATCCCGCCGCTTGCTGTGGACGGTGCGTGCATGACGATCCGTAAATTCAAGAAAGACAAGCTGACGCTCGAGAAGCTTGTCGAATTCGGCGCGATGACACCCTCGGCGGCAAAGCTTATCATGGCGATCGGCCGGTGCCGCGTGAACTGCCTTATTTCCGGCGGTACGGGTTCGGGAAAGACGACTATGCTCAACTGTCTTACGCGCTATATCGAGGCGGGCGAGCGTATCATCACGTGCGAAGATGCCTGCGAACTTCAATTGCAACAGCCGCACGTGGTGCGTCTTGAAACGCGCCCCGCGAACCTTGAGGGCGTGGGCGAGATCACGATGCGCGACCTTGTGCGGAACTGCCTTCGTATGCGTCCCGAACGCATCATCGTCGGCGAGGTGCGCGGACCTGAAGCGTTTGATCTCCTGCAGGCCATGAACACCGGCCATGACGGGTCGATGGGAACGGTGCACGCGAACAACCCGCGCGAGGCTATTTCGCGTATGGAGAACATGATCGCGATGGGCGGCCTGAACCTGCCGCAATCGGCGGTGCGGGAGCAGATCGCATCCGCCGTCAACGTCATCATCCAGGTGCAGCGCCTTCGCGACGGATCGCGTAAAGTGACGCACGTTTCGGAGATTACCGGAATGGAAGGCGACGTCGTCACGATGCAGGATCTTTTCAAGCTGGAGTTTTTGGGCGAAGATGCGAACGGCAAACTTATCACGCAGCTCAAGTCATCCGGCATGAGACCCAAATTCTGGGACAAGGCGCGCCAGTATAATGTCGAGAAGCTGGTCCTCGACGCGATGGAAGAAGCTTATGGATGAGAATATCCTGATCCTTATTGTGTCTTTAACGATCGTGCTGGTGGTAACCGGCATGATTGCTTTTATGGTGTCGGGTTCGAAGGCGCGCCAGAAGACGCGGATCATGAATGTTATCAAAGGGACTTCCGTTTCGGAAACGACAAGCGGAAAGGACACGCGCGACGCACGCCGCGAGGCGCTGGCGAAAAAGCTGAAGGAAAAAGGCATTGAGGAAAAGAAGGATGACAAGATAAGTCTGTCCATGATGATCCAGCAGGCGGGCCTGAATATCTCCGCGCGGCAATACTGGATCTTTTCCGTTGTTTTCGCCGTGGCCGCGACTTTCCTTGTCTACGCATCCGGCAAAAGTCTGTTTGTCGTGCTCATGACGGCGATCATAGGGTTTTTCGGCGTTCCCAAATTCACCCTCAAGCATCTTGCAAAGCGGCGGCAGAAAAAGTTTCTGACCGATATGGCCGATGCGCTCGAGGCCATGACCCGTCTCCTGCGCGCCGGTATGCCGGTCAGCGAGGCCATCAAGATGGTCGGCCGCGAATATACGGGGCCGATCGGCGAAGAGATGGGCCGTATTTTCGACCAGCAGAAAATCGGTGTTTCCCTGCCGGAAGCCGTTCTTGATTCCGCACGGCGCATTCCCATTCCCGAGATGCAGATGTTCGCAACGGCCGTTGCCATTCAGGCGCAGACCGGATCGAGCCTTTCGGAAATTCTGGAAGGTCTGGCGCGGGTCATCCGCGCGCGTTTCCGCCTGCGCCGCAAGGTCCAGGCACTTTCTTCAGAGGCGAAAGCATCGGCGGGGATCATCGCATCGCTTCCGTTCTTCGTCGCGGGCGCGTTGTGGGCGATCAATCCCGAATATATCGGCCTGCTGTTTTTTACTGAATCCGGACAATGGATGATGGCGGGATGCGGCTTCTGGATGTTGTGCGGCGTTCTGATCATGCGCCAGATGATCAATTTCAAGATTTAGGGAAGGGCGGGGAAAATGAACATATCGTCCGATTTTTTGATCGTCATCGTCAGCGCGCTTGCGGCGGCAATATCCTTCGCGGCGTTCGCGTTTCCGTTTCTTCAGCGCGGCGACAAGAAGGAGCGCTTTCGATCGGTCATAGAAAAGCGCCGGAAGGCGTTGTTCGAGGCGAGCAAGGAAGAAATCAACGGCAAGGGGCAAAAGCAGTTTACGCCAACTGAATCGCTCGCCACCTTTTTCAAACTGCAAACTATGGCCGGCGGTTATGGTGAAAAGGTGCGGGACATGCTTTTGCAGGCGGGGATCCGCAGCCCTGCCGCGCCGATGAAATTTATCGCCACGCAAATTGCCCTGCCGATCGTTTTTTTCCTTTTTGCGATGCTTATTCTCGGCAAATCCGACAAGGAAATATCGTCGGCTGTCACGCTTCTCATACTCATGACGGCTGCAGGGGCGGGGTTTTATCTGCCGCGCGTTCTTGTGAAGAACACGGCCATCAAGCGCGTTGAGGAAATCAATCTCAGCTTTCCGGATGCGCTTGATATGATGCTGATCTGCGTACAGGGCGGTATCGGGATCGAACAGACCGTCGACAGGGTCGCGATGGAGGTTTCCGAAAGTTCGCCGCTCCTCGCGGAGGAGCTCGGCATCCTGAGCGCGGAGATGGCCATGCTGAATGACCGCCGCGCGGCACTCAGCGATTTTGGGCGGCGCATCGGCGGATACGGCAAATCGTTTTCGACGACCCTGATCCAGGCGGAGCAATACGGAACATCGATATCGCAGGCGCTTCGCGTTATGTCGGACGAGTTGCGCGATGTCCGTATGGCGGCAGCAGAGCAGAAGGCGGCGTCGCTGCCGCCGAAGCTTACAGTGCCTATGATCCTGTTCTTCCTGCCTGTCCTGTTTGTCGTCATCCTTGGGCCGGCGGTGATGCAGGCGAAAGCGGCGTTCGGCGGATAGGCCTGTAAAAAAAGCGCGGGCATCGATCCCGCGCTTTTGAATTTTTGTTTTTCAAAGAATAGCTATTCCGCTTTTTTCTTTTCCGCGGCTTCTTTCTTCTCTGTCT
>QFNK01000069.1 GCA_003240795.1 Micavibrio aeruginosavorus
GCGCAGGGTGGTGTCGAAGATCAGAACACGGTCTTTTACGGTCTCGGGGGACGTCATGTTAGGCGTAACTCCTTATAATAACCAATAAATTTCATTTATCAGTTCGTTTTGCGATTTTAATGATTTCTGGCGATGTCCCCTGAAGGTAGGCCGCAAACGGCGGCCCCATACCCCGTCAGGGGGTCATAAGGAGGAGAGCAAGTAGGAGTGCCTGTTGCGTTGCCATAGAGAAACCTTAGCCCCAAAGCGGCGAAAGTGTCAACGGAACAGAATGGATTTTCTATTCATATAAAAATGTGCGGGAAGTCCTGATCCAAATCAGCCGAATATATCCGCACCGTAATTTGCAAATCCTGCGGGCGCTGATATCAGATCTTACGCGCTTCATCCACCAGCATGATCGGGATGCCGTCGCGGATGGGATAGGCAAGTCCCGCCTGATCCGAAATCAGTTCCTGTTTGCCCGCATCATAGCGCAGCGGCACCTTGGTCAGAGGGCAGACAAGAATTTCAAGAAGTTTCGGGTCTATGGATGTGGTCATAAAGAGGTTATAGGCCAAAAGCGGCAATCTGTCATGTCCCAGATTAGTGGGCGCAGCCGCAATCGCCGGTGCATTCCATTTCCAGCATGGTCATGAAAAGCTGCGCACGTTCCTTGCAGCATGGCGCCTCGAGCAGTGCCTGTTTTTCCTGATGGTCGAGCGGGCATATCATGGCCAGTGTGGTAATCAGCTTTTCATCGGACGCCATATCGACGGCTTCCCAGCTGCAGGTCAGGTTTTGTTTTTTGAAATAGTTTTTCAAAAGGGATTTCAGTTTTGTCCGGTCCATATCGAGGCAGGACATTTGTTCCAGATCGCGGGAAAATTCAGTCCATGAAGCGCGGGCGCGGCGATAGCCATGCATCTGCGCCAATTCCTCTTCGACCCGGAACCGGCATATACCGGAGAGGACGATTTCATAGCGTCCGTCGTCGGTTTCGTTGTAGCTGCTGATCCGCCCGGCGCAGCCAACTTTATAGAGCGTGCCGGCATCATCCGGCTGGATCATCCCGATCAGGCGGTGAGAAGAAACGGCCGCGTCGACCATCGCGATATAGCGGGGTTCGAAAATATTCAGCGGAAGCTGACCGCCCGGCAGGAGCAGAACACCGCGCAGGGGAAATATAGGAATTTCCCCCGGTAGGTTTTCGAAACTCTGTCTGGAACGGGCCGTCATAGAAAGTGATATAAGCGCTTTTCTTTAAGAAAAAAGAATGCGCGAGAGTTTTTTACGTCCATCCACGGAAAGCGGGTCGACAAAGCCCAGCGCCTCGAAATAGCGCAGCAGTTCCAGACGCGCGGCATCGTTGTTCCAGGCGCGGTCTTTGCGGATGATTTCCAAAAGGTTATCGACGGCCGGAGCCTTCAAACCGCTGGCGAATTGTGCGCATGCTAGGTCGAAACGCGCCTGATGGTCATCCGGCGCGGCGTCAGCCTTTTGCTGCAACGGCTGGAGCTTTGCGGCCGCCTCGCCCGCGCCTTTCGCGATTTCAAGAGATGTTTTCGCCGCCGCGAAGGCAGGGTTTTTGGCGATCAGCTCGGGGGCGTTCGCCACCATGCCTTCTGCCTCTTCCAAGGCGCCGGCGCCTATCATCGTACGAACCATGCCGACATAGGCATCCGCGTTTGTTTCATCCTGCGACAGCACGGCGATATAAAGCTGCTGCGCCTCCATCAGGTTGCCATTCGCCAAATGCGCCGCAGCGTCCTTGAGCGCGGCAGGGATATCGATGGCCTCGGGCTTTGCGGAGCGTGCGAGTTTGACAAGCTGGGCGATCAGATTGCGGATTTCGGACGCGGGGCGCGCGCCGGCGAAACCGGTGACAGGCTGCCCCTGAAAAAACGCCATGACGGTCGGCACGGACTGGATGCGCAGTGCCTGCGCCAGTTCGGGGTTCTCGTCGATATTGACTTTCGCCAGCAGAACTTCGCCTTTTGCGGCGGTCACTTCGGCCTCCAGCACGGGCATCAACTGCTTGCACGGGCCGCACCATGGCGCCCAGAAATCCACCAGCACGGGCGTCGTCATCGACGCCATCATCACGCGCTGCTCGAAATCTGCGGTCGTGATATCGAAGACCGGCTGATCTGCGGATGCAGGGGCGGTGTTTTCCTGTTTCGCCTTTGGCGGCGTTATTCCGAAAAGAGCCATAAAATATTCCTTATTCCTTGTCTGGCGTGGCGGCGCTTAAGTCCACTATATGGGGCGTGTGGCCGGTGCTTTCAATGAAGCGCAGCAAATCGGCCGGCGTCGTGCCGATCGTCATAGTGTTGAGCAGAGGGTGGTAATTCACCCGCGCGGTTTCCATCATGGATTTGTCGAGGATGATTTTTACCTCCCCCGCCTTGTCGTTGATGATGGAATACGGGCAGACGGAGCCGGGACGCACGCCGAGATATTCCCACAGACGCTCGGCGGAGCCGAAGGATATCTTGTCCGCGCCGATCAGCGGCTGGAGCTTTTTAATGTCCACTTCTGTCGCGTTCTGAAGGACCACGAGAAAATTGTTTTTCTTTTTGTCGCGCAGGAAGAGATTGCGGCAGTGGGTGCCGGGGATGTCATGCTCGACAGTCTCCGCCTCCGCGACCGTGAAGACCGCCTTGTGATGATGGAGTTCGTACGTGATACCCAGAGCATCGAGATGCGCCATGAGTTCTTCGGGGGATGTGGGCAGATCGCCCGATTCGGATATTGTCTGTGCCTGTGTCATACCAGTAGCTATGCAATAAAAAGACAGGACGGCGCAAGGGGTTAGGGTTTTATTCGCGCGGCGATTTGATCGGGCGTTAACCTTTATGGCATGATGATGTCATGATTGATAAGCAGCCGTTGTCGATGATGGGTTTGGGAGAGGTCACGGATTTCGGACCGATCAAATTCACGCCGCCGCCCGTTGAATGGGGGCGCGATCTTGGTGTCCAGACCGCGCAGCCGGAAGAGCCCAAGGCCGCCGCGCCGCGAAAAAATCACGGCATGTCAACCTACTGGCAACCGATGGCAGGGATGCGATGATCAGGCTGGGACAAGCAGAGGACGGACGGCTTATTCTCGGCTCCAACGAGGCATTTCCGGCCGACATCAAATATGTCGAATATTACCGCGAGCAGAAGCTTTTCAACCTGGTTTTCGATTCAGAGGAAGAGGACAGCGCCCTGATGCCGTGTGAAATCAGCGATAAAACCGCCGCGGTTGTGCAAACCAGCCCCAATCTGATCGTCATCGCGCTGGCCACGGGCAATGCCGAGCCTTACGGTTACAGCGTCCCCTTGATCCAGATCGGCGTATAGCCGTATTTCAAGCTTTTGATAAAAAATGAAATTTTAAGGCTTGATTTTTTAATCCAAGCCCTTATAAATGCCTCCATTCAATCGGGGTGCGGGTGTAGCTCAGGGGTAGAGCATAACCTTGCCAAGGTTAGGGCCGAGGGTTCGAATCCCTTCACCCGCTCCAATTGAAACAAAAAAGGCCGGAACAGAAATGTTCGCGGCCTTTTGTTTATCTTAGCGGCATATGCGGTAAGGCCCGAGGTCCAGATGGAAATGGTCCTGATGCAGGGCGTTGTATTCCGGCCCCAGCACGCCGCGGAAAATGCCGCAGGAGCGCGCATGCACATCGCGAAGAAAACGTCCCTCCTCTGTCTGCTTGTCCCAATCGCGTTTGACCGAGATTGTCTGCCCGTCAGCAAGCGTGAACGCGGCAATATCGATTGCGTTCGCCTGCGCGTGCTGGCTGCGCCTGGAAGAATTGCGGACATTTCGGCAGGAGAAAACGCCCAGATGCTGAATACTCTTTACCTGTGAGGAGAGATGCAGGGCGGCCGCCTCACTCACGGCGTGGTTTTCCCACATCACGAGAGCGGCTGTCAGCGCGCACTCGCCGCGCACGGGCGCGGAATAGGGATATTTGCTCTGGCGCAGGGAGGTCATGGATTGCAGTGGGCATTCCTTTGTCCCGTCATCGGTCAGGCGCGTAAAGGACACGCCCGCCCTGCTCAGCGCGCTTTCGCACAAGGCGGTATCGCCGCGCAGGCGGGAGAGTTTCATGGATGTGAACGGGCCCGCCGGCTCCGTCAGTTCGACCGGCGCCCATGGCAGGTAGCGCGACGGGACATCGACCGACACAGCCGTAAACAAAGCGGTAAGAACGAATAATGCGTATGGCCGTGTCATTCTATAGAATTGGGACGCACGAGCAGAAAATCAAACGGCGTCAGAAAAGCCTGCGATAAACGCCGATCGTTTTTTCGTTCACTTTTTCGACCGTGAATTCTGTGAGGATTCGCTCACGCCCCTTTTCGCCCATGGAGCGGCGGAGCGTGGCATTGCCGATCAGTTTTTCCAGAGCGTCCGCCAGTTCCCACGCGTTCCTCGGTTCCACCAGAATGCCTGTCACACCGTCCTCAACCGTTTCGCGGCAGCCGGGCGTGTCGGCGGTTACGATGGCGCGGCCTGTGGCGGCGGCCTCCAGCAGAACTTTAGGAACGCCTTCGCCGTAATAGGACGGCATGCAGACGATATGGCTGCTGCCCATCAGGTCGGGCATGTCGGTGCGATGGCCGAGCCATTCGATGACGCCTTCCGACGCCCATTCCTGCATTTGTTCCCTGGCCACAGAATCAGGATTGCCGGGCCATACATCGCCCGCAACGAGGAAGCGCGCGGCAACGCCTTTCGATTTCAGGATGCGGGCAGCGTGGACATATTCGCCGATGCCTTTTGCCTTAAGAAGACGCGAGGGGAAAAGAACGGCAGGTTCGGTCACCAGAGGTTCCGGACGAATTGTGAATTGCGCCGGATCGACGCCGGAGCCGCGAATGACGATCTGGCTGTCTTTTGAAATCGCGCCCGCCTGTGTGAGGGCGGCGGCATCATCGGGGTTCTGAAAGATGACAAAGCGTCCCTGCCCGCCGAAAGCGAAACGGAGCAGCGGCACGACGCACAGGCGCACCGCACGGATTTTCGGATTGTCGGAGATGAAGAGATTGCCGACGCCCGCGACCGTGAACACGGCGCGCGGCGTTTTCGCAAGGCGCGAGGCAAAGCCCGTGAAGAACGCATGACGCAAGGTTATGGCATGAACGATATCGGGCTTTTCATCACGCAGGATTTTGAAAATTTCAAACGCGAGTTTCAGCTGGTGCACCGGGTTGAAACCGCCCGTATGTTCGGGAAGATTATGCCCCTTGATCCCCAGCGCTCTTATCTCGGCGTTGTCCGCCGCGCCGTTGGTGGCAAGGTGCAGTTCAAAACCCTGCGCCATAATGTCTTTTGCAAGCGGCAGACGGTGCGACCAGAACCACGCCATATCATTGACGACGAGAAGAAATTTTTTACCAGCAGCCATTACATTCACGCCGTCCGCTTGAAATCGTGGGCGATCATGCGATTGATGCCTTCGTCGAGCGAATAAGGCGGAACAAACCCCGTCCTGCGCGATTTCGCGGCGTTCGTCCACGCGGATCGCGCTGATCGGGAAAGTGCGTTTTGTCAGGCGCGCCAGCATATCGAAGGCGTGACCCGCGGCCATGCCGGCGATGTAGGGCAAACGGACAGAGGGGCGGGTCTTTCCAAGGGATTTGTAGATCACATCCATCAACGTGTTCATCGAATAGTCGGGACCATCGGCATAATTGAAAAGCGCCGAATGTTCGTTGCTGTCCAGGCAATGGCGGAGGAAGGCCGCGACGTTTCCGACATAGGCCATGGATTTTTTGTTTTCGCCGTCACCGATCATCAGGAATTTTCCGGAGGACACCTGATTGATCAGCGTGTAGACATTGCCGCGGTTTTCTTCGCCGAACACGACAACGGGGCGGACGATGGTGAGGATTGCGTCCGCATTTCCGGCCGCCCATTTGTTCAATACCCCTTCGCCTTCGAGCTTGCTCTGGCCGTAATCGTTGAAAGGATCGGTCTTGCTGAGTTCATCAGGGCCGCCGACATTGAGGCCGTAGACGGCAAAACTGCTCGTGAAAATCAGGCGGCGGATGTTGTTCGCATCCGCGGCGCGGGTAACGTTTTCCGTTCCCTTTACATTCACGTCGTAATAGCGCGAGCGCGGGAAAACATCGTCCCTGTGTTCGGCGGCGAGGTGGTAGACGGCATCGCAGCCTTCGAACGACTTTGTCAAAGCGGGAAGATCAAGGATATCGACGGGCGCATGATGGCGTATATCGACGATCACGCATTCGTGCCCTTCGGCGCGGAGCAATTCTATCAGTCTTGTCCCGATAAAGCCGGAACCGCCCGTGATGGCTATTTTCATTCCCGTTCTCCCTATTTCATCCAGCGGTCATGCCATGATTGAAACATCAGGACAGCCCAGATATCGTTTGCATTTGCGTTTGCGGCGCGCCCGTCCAGGAAATCCTTCCAGCGGGCGGTGACCAGCGTTTCATCCAGAAGCCCTTGCGCGCGGATGCGGTCCGGCGACAGAAGGTCGCTTGCCCAGCCTTTCAGAGGGCCTTTCAGCCATTGTGCGAGCGGAATGCCGAACCCCGTTTTCGGACGGTCGAACATTGCGCGCGGCACGTGGCGTTCCAGCAGGCGGCGGAGAAGCCATTTCCCCTCCAGCCCGCGGATTTTCATGTCGTGCGGCAGGCGCCAGCTATATTCGCAAAGCTCGTAATCCATCAGAGGGGCGCGCGTCTCAAGCGCGACGGCCATCGCGGCACGGTCGGTTTTTACCATCAAATCATCAGGGCGGTAGGAAAGCGTGTCCGCATAAATCATTTCTTCGGACAGGTTCAGACCTGGCGGCCAGAGCGCGGGATCATCCAGCGGAATGAGGGGCATGGATGCGCCCTTCACCAGCCCCGTTTCCACAGGCCATAGTTCGACCAGAGAACGGTAGAGGTCTTTCGCATCGCGGGCGGCCATGACCTGCGCCGCGCGGTGAATGCGGCGGCCGAATTGCGGATAGGCCGGGTTCAAACGGTCGAAAGTCTGCTGCGGAATTTTTCGCAGGAGCGCCCCAGCCTTCTCCCGCGCAGCGGCGGGCATCCAGCCGAGTTTGTTCCAGAGCGCGGGGATATGCGTGTGGCGTTGATACCCACCGAGGATTTCATCGCCGCCATCGCCCGTAAGTGCGACCGTCACGTGTTTCTTTGCCATCGCCGCGATCATGTGTGTCGGGATTTGCGAGAAGTCGGCGAAAGGTTCGTCGAACATATCGGGCAATTTGGGAATGACGCCCATCGCGTCATCCGCGCCGACGATGAATTCGTGATGGTCGGTTCCCAGATGCGCGGCGATTTTCGCGGCGTAGGCGGATTCATCATAGCCGTCTTCGCGGAAGCCGATAGAGAAGGTTTTGACGGGCGCGGTAGCGTTCTGCTGCATCAACGCGACGACGATGCTGGAATCGATGCCGCCGGACAGGAACGCGCCGAGCGGCACGTCGGAGACCATGCGCTGTGCCACGGCCTTGGAGAGTTTACGCTCGAATTCGTCCATCATATCCTGTTCGCCGGTACGGACAGGGTGGGCGCGGGCGTCCTCGACGATGCGGGGGAGCGACCAGTAACGCTCCATTATCTTCGACAAATCGCCGCCGTGGGCTAGCGTCGGGAGATGCAGGCTGATGCGGCCGCCGGGGAGCAACTGCCAGACATTCCTGTAAATCGATTGCGGGGCGCAGACATAGCCGAAGCGCATATACAGCGCGAGCGTGTCGCGGTTCAGTTCGGGCGTGAAATCAGGATATGCGTGGAAGGCCTTTAGCTCCGACGCGAAAAGCATCGCGCCGCCGGACCAGCCGACGTAAAGGGGTTTTTTGCCGAAGCGGTCGCGGACCAGATGAAGCTGTTTCTCCTGACGGTCCCAGAGTGCAAAGGCGAACATGCCGTTGATTTTTTGCAGCGCCTGATTGAGGCCCCATTGCTCGATCGCGGTCAGGAGGACTTCGGTATCGGAATGGCCGTTGAAGCTGTGTCCGAGCCCTTCGAGCTGCGCCATCAGGTCGGGGAAGTTATAGACCTCGCCGTTATAGACGATCATGTAGCGGCCGGAGTGAGAGGGCATCGGCTGCAGCCCTTTTACCGACAGGTCGATGATGGCAAGGCGGCCCTGCGCGATCACCAGCGGAAGGTCGGGGTCCTGCCAGACATCGTTGGAATCGGGGCCGCGGTGGGCGATGGCGCGGTTCATGGCGGAGCCGGCGGCCGCCATGCCCTGACGGTCCTGCCCCCCCTTGATGTTAAAAAATCCCGCGATACCGCACATAAAATGCCCGTTTGTCTTTGCTTTCAGAGATTTGATAGACTATTTCATAGTTAGAGAAAAGGACAATCCAAAACCGTGAACATCGACCTCTTCCTCACCGACCAGAGCGAATCCGGCCTTGTATGCGAGGGCGTGTTTCCATCGCCCGTCGCCGGCATCATTCTGGACGCACAGACGCGGGAAGTGACGCTTGAATTCGCGGACCAGTCCACGTTCCATCTGAACATCCCGATCGGCGAGGGGCACACGGAAAAACTGCTCTTCGCGCACCGCATGTATGTGGGATATTTCGATAACAAAATGCTGGCGGACTCCTTTGAAGCGCCGCTTTTGTACCTGAATGATCCGTATGGCAGCGAGTTCGGGCAGAACAGCCCGCTGGCGCGAACGACGCGGTCTGTCCCGGGGTTCGAGCAATTCATGAAAAGATGCAATTTCGCGCAGGCGCTACACCGTGACAATCTGGGTGACGAGGCGACAGCGCACTCGGTTCTGAAGGGTGCAAATTTACAGGCGTTAATGTTTACGCCTGCGCTTCAGCGCCAGATGCAGATGAACGCCGTGCCGAAAGTGCAAAGCGCACCCGCCATGGGGCTGGGCGGCGGCGGCGCAACGCGTCAGGTTCGAAACATTCCCAAGAAGAGCGACGGCGAAGAAAAGTAAGCCGTTACTGCGCGTTTCTGATTTTGCGCCAGCTGGCGACGTTGCGGTTGTGTTCCGCCAGCGTCCGCGCAAATACATGCCCGCCTTTTCCGTCCGCCACAAAATAATAGAAATCATGTTCTTCCGGATGAAGGGCGGCCTCGATGGAGGCGCGGCCGGGATTGGCGATAGGACCGGGCGGCAGGCCGACATTCAGATAAGTATTGTAAGGCGTATCGGTGGCGAGGTCTTTGGTTAGCAGGCGGCGGCCGATCGGCCCCTGCCCGTCCGTCTGAATCTTGCCCATCGTCATGCCGTAGATCACCGTCGGATCGGTCTGGAGCGGCATGCCCGTCCGCAGGCGGTTGACGAACACGCCCGCAACGCGTTTCCGTTCATCGGCAACGCCGGTTTCCTTTTCCACGATAGAGGCGAGGATCAAGGCCTCCTGCGGGGTTGAGACGGGGAGATTCTGCGTACGGCCTTCCCAGAGTTCGGCAAGGGTTTTGTCCATCGCTTCTTTCATCTTTGTCAGGATACCGGCGCGGTCTTCCTGATTTATATAATGATAGGTATCGGGGAGCAGCGTGCCTTCGGGGGGGATTTCAGGGATTTCACCGCTCATGTCCGCCTGTTTTTTCAAGGCCTCGACCACCTGCCACGAGGTGACGCCCTCGGGGAAGGTTATCTTGCGGTCATAGATGCGGCCATCGCGCATCATTTTCACTGTCTCGGTCATGGAAACGGCGGGAAGGAATTGGTACTCACCGGCCTTCAGCGGCCTTTGGTCGGTATCCAGTTTGGTGACGATCTTGAAGATCAGGGCGGAGCTTATCACCCCCTCCTGCGCCAGTTTGTCCGCGATGGCGGACACGCCCTTACCGCGTTCGATCAGGATCATTTTTTCTGCCGTCAAGGGGCCCGGAGCGGAAGCATTATTTATGGCCATTGCCAACCATATTCCAGCGCAAAGCGCGATCACAAATCCTATGGAGAAAACGGCAAGCAGTAATTTTTTCACGAAAATCCCTTATGGATCGAAAACCTGTCTGGTCAACCCATAAGAGCCGCAAACGATGCGAAAAGCAAAAAATATTTTTACGCATTTTTTCGGAACGGTTTCATGAATGCTTTGTTGGAAAGGCCGAACCCCAACAACTGGAAAGGAAATAAATTATGGATAACAACCGTGATCAAAACCAGACACAAGGTTCCAACAATCCTGGAAACTTCAAGAACGACCGTGAGAAAGCAGCCCGCGCAGGCCAAAAAGGTGGCCGTAATTCGCATGGCGGCGGCCGTCGTTCCGAGTAAGAACGGTATTTCAGGCACGCTCCCCTCTCATGCCTGAATGACGATCGCGCGAGACAGCTTTTCAGCATGTCCCGCGCGATTGCCATATGTATTCGATAATAATTATTCGACAGATTTCAGGATAACGGTCGCGTTCGTGCCGCCGAAACCGAAGGAGTTGGAAAGTGCGATCTTCACTTTCTTGTCCTTTGCGACTTTCGGCACGAGGTCGATGCCTTGGCATGGCTCGGACACGTTCTCGAGGTTCAATGTCGGCGGCAACGTGCCTGTCTCGATCGCCTTGACGGAATAGATGGCCTCTACTGCACCGGCAGCGCCGAGCAGGTGGCCGATGGCGGATTTCGTCGAGGACATGGAAATCTTGTCCAGGACGTTGCCGAACAGGCGTTTTACGGCCGTGCATTCGATACCGTCGCCGATCGGCGTCGAGGTGCCGTGCGCGTTGATATAATCGATATCCTCCGGATTGAGCTTGGCATTCCCGAGTGCCGCCTTCATCGCGCGGAAACCGCCGTCGCCGTTTTCGGCAGGCGACGTGATGTGGTAGGCATCGCCGGACATGCCGTAACCGATGACTTCGGCGTAGATTTTCGCGCCGCGTTTTTTCGCATGCTCGTATTCTTCCAGAACGACAACGCCCGCACCTTCGCCGATAACGAAACCGTCGCGGCCTTCGTCAAACGGACGGGAGGCCTTTTCAGGTGTGTCGTTGTAGGATGTGGAAAGGGCGCGCGCCGCGGCAAAACCGCCGACACCAAGAGGCGTAACCGCCGCTTCCGCGCCGCCTGCGACCATGACATCGGCATCGCCCAGCGCGATGATGCGCGCTGAATCGCCGATGGCGTGTGTGCCTGTCGCACAGGCCGTCACAACGGAATGGTTCGGGCCTTTAAAGCCGTATTTGATGGAAACGTGGCCGGAGGCGAGGTTGACCAGCATTGCAGGAATGCAGAACGGCGAAAGGCGTTTCGCGCCGCGTTCGATCAGCGTCTTGCTGGCTTCGAACATAGTGCCGAGACCGCCGATGCCGGAGCCGATCAAAACGCCCGTGCGGTATTGATCTTCCTCGGTTTCAGGCTTCCAGCCGGAATCCTCGATCGCTTCCTGCGCCGCGGCCATGCCGTAGCAGATGAACTGGTCGATTTTCTTCTGCTCTTTTACAGGGACGAAAAGATTGACGTTGAACGCGCCGTCGGCCGGATTTTCATCCGCCGTTTTCGGCACGATGCCCGCAACGTGCGATGCCATGTCCGTCAGGTCAAATTCATCGATCTTGCGGATACCGCTTTTTCCCGCGGTGATGGAATCCCAGTTCCGCTTTACGCCCACGCCCAGCGGCGAAACCATACCCATACCGGTGATAACTACGCGTCTCATAATCTCTTCAGTCCCTTTGTTCAATGAAAACGGCGGCTTGACTATATCAAATAGTCCGTGCCGCCGTCATAAAAAGTTTACCGTATCCGGTCTGCCAGCTTATTCGCCGGAGTTTGCCTTGATGAAGCTTACAGCGTCACCAACCGTCTGAATTTTTTCAGCAGCATCGTCAGGAATTTCAACTTTGAATTCTTCTTCGAATGCCATGACCAGCTCGACCGTGTCGAGGGAGTCTGCGCCCAGATCATCGATGAAGCTTGCGCCTTCCGTTACCTTGTCGGCGTCTACGCCGAGGTGTTCGATGACGATCTTTTTAACGCGGTCAGCAATATCGCTCATTGCGGTCCCTTTACCTTCTCTTGATGTTGAATTTTTAATCGTGCGGACTTTACCAATCCGCCAAAGCTTTGCAAGCTCTTTCCTGCTGCATAGCAGCCTGAATATTAAATTTCCAGCATATTCAATGGGCTAGAGCGTCAATCATGTGGATAAGACGCGGGAAAATACGGTCCGCACCCGCGGATTTCAGCGTGTTTTCGTGTTTTTCCAGGTCGTGGGACGAGCCTGTAAATCCCCATGTCGTCATGCCCGCAGCCACGCCTGCGCGCGTTCCGGCGGCACTGTCTTCGATAACAAGGCAACGTTCCGGCGGCACATCCATCTGCGATGCGGCGAACAAGAACAGGTCCGGATACGGCTTTGGATTTTTTACCTGTATCTTGGTGAAGACGGTTTCCGGGGTAAAATACTGCATCAATCCGGTGAGTTCGAGGGAGTGAACGACATTCGTCCGCTCCCCGTTCGAGGCAACGCAGATCTTGCCCAATTTTGCTGCGGCAGCAATCAGATCAGCCGCGCCCTCGATTGGTTTCAGGTGCGTATGCTGCATCTCCGCAACTTTCGCTATGTAGCGCGGGACGACATCATCGGCGGGAACGCGTCCTGTTTCCATCTGGATGGAAAGCAGGATGTTCGAAACCGTCGTTCCGACCCAGTTCGCATATGCATGATCAAGGTCATATTGCGTGAAGCCGTCTTCATGCAAGACATCCAGCAATGCCTTGTTGTTCAGATATTCTGAATCGGTAAGCGTTCCATCGCAGTCAAAGATGATGAGGTCGAAATTGTTCATGCCCATCCTTATGACCCTGCATACAGGCTTTTACAAGGGCTGGAGGCGCATATCATCATTGTGACAGGCGGCGGTGCAGATTGCAGGCGGCTTTTTGAATCTCCTGACGGCGCGGGCTTTGCATCGCCGCTTCCATCCAGTGGCAGTTGAGGATACGGGCCGGATCCTTTTTGGGAAGGGATTCGATTTTCGCGCACTCGCAAAACACATCGGAGACAGAGGCCTCGGCCCCGGTTGCAAAAGCATGCTGGAATTCGCCATGAAGGGTGCCGTAGACGCGTTCCTGACGTTCCGCGCAGCCTGATCCTGCGTTCTGCACTTTGTCTATCGGCTTGATCACGCGGCGGTTGGCGACGACGACCAGGCTTTCATCATCCTGTGCGGCCCGGACGATACCGACAAATTCCTGCTGCGGGTTGTAGAATTTAACCTTTCTGGCCTTCAGCTCCTGCGACAGGTCGGCAAGGTGCTGCGGCTTGACACCGTCCTGATAGATGCCCGGGATAATTTCAAGGCAACATTGTTCCGAGAGGTCGACCTGATAAAGCGGCTGAAGGATGCGGTCATCAACCACGGTTCGCGCATCGAAAACAGGGGCGGTGATATGGCGGTCTTTTTTAAACAGACCCGTCAACATGCCGCGCAGGGTCGGGCGGCGGTAGACGAAGCTTACAACGAGCCCCGCAGTGTTAAGGTACAGCCTGTCCACGTTCGGGCCGGAGAAGAATTCCCCTTCGGCGGCGTTGGGGAGGTTCATAAGGCCGAGCATTTCCCGCGCATTTTCATACGCCGCATCGTCGGCATTGATAAAAATCGATGATAGCAAGCTTCCGTCATTCGGGTCCGCAGGTTCCGCCATAAT
>QFNK01000070.1 GCA_003240795.1 Micavibrio aeruginosavorus
GCTGCGAAAAGAACGGCAAAATCCTGCGCCTGCGCGGCGCATCGGGCGCGGCGCTGGACGGCTCCGACCGCTTCCGCATCCTCTGGGCAGAAGATATTTCGGATGAGGAGGATACGCACCTCAAACTACGCAACGCCCGCGAAGCCGCCGAGCAGCAGTTGATGAAAATGGAAACGGCGCTGGACACGCTGCCCCATTCGGTCTGGATGCGCGATGCGTCAGGCGACCTCGTCTGGGTGAACAAAGCGTACGCCGCCCTGATGGGTACCGTACAGGACGACGCCTGCGCCGGACAGATGGAAATCACGGTCTCTGCCAAGGGCCGCGCCCCGCGCGATATGGCCCGCGAAGCCTTGAGTTCCGGCCAGCCGCAAAGCAACCGGTGCCACATTATCGCACAAGGCAAACGCCGCTGGATGGAAATCACGGAGACCCCCCTCGCCGGCACGACGCGTACGCTCGGCTTCGCGAGCGACCTGACGGGTGAGGACGAAGCGCGCAGTTCCCTTGACCGCAACGTCACGGCGAACAAGGCGCTTCTGGAGCAGATGCGTACGGCGGTCGCCATTTTCGGCGCGGATCAGGCAATTGAATTCTTCAATTCCGCTTTTACCGCCCAATGGGGACTGGAGGAGCAATGGCTGAACAATCGCCCGAAACTTGGCGATATCCTCGAGAAACTGCGCGATATGCGCCGCCTGCCGGAACAGGCCGACTTCCGCAAATACAAGCAGGGCTGGCTCGACATGTTCACCCGCCTGATAGACCCGCATGAGGATATGCTGTACCTGCCCGATGATACAGCCGTACGCATGTTGGCCATGCCACACCCTATGGGCGGCCTGATGATGATTTTTGAAGATGTCACCAGTCGCCTGCAGCTGGAGTCATCCTACAACACTTTAATGGCCGTTCAGCGCGAAACGCTCGACAATCTGGCCGAAGGGGTCGTGGTTTATGGCGGCGATGGCCGTTTGAAGCTTTGGAACCCGTCTTTTGCCACGATTTGGGGCCTGAAAGCCGAAGATATGGCCAATGAACCCCATATTAATCGTATAATCGATCAAAAATCGTCGTTTTTTGCACCGGATGACTGGAGCGGCATACGATCGCAACTGATCGAACACGGGTTGGAGCGCGCCGTACAGGAAGGCCGCATGACGCGTACCGACGGCATTCATCTGCGCTATGCAACGGTTCCCCTGCCCGACGGCGGTGTTATGGTTTCCTACTACGACATAACCGATTCCGTGCGCGTGGAAACCGCTTTGCGGGACAAGAACGCGGCGCTCGAAGCGGCGGAACAGTTAAAGACCGACTTTCTGGCCAATGTTTCCTATCAATTGCGGACGCCGCTCAACGCCATCATGGGCTTTTCGGAAATACTCGATCTCCAGTATTTCGGCTCCCTCAACGAGCGTCAGAAAGAATACACGGCCGGCATCCACGAATCCGGCCAGCGCCTTATCAGCCTGATCGATGACATTCTTGACCTTTCAACGATAGAAGCCGGATATCTTGAGCTGTCCCGTACAGACGTCGCCGTAAAACCGATGCTCGAAGGTCTCTACGACCTTACGATGGAATGGGCACGTAAACGGAAATTGAGCGTAAAACTAACCTGTCCCGACAATATCGGATGTGTTTCCGCAGATGAAAGGCGTTTGAAACAAGCGATTTTGAACCTTATCCGCAATGCTATCAATTTTACGCCGGAAAACGGCAAGATAGAGATTAAGGCCGACAAAACAGGGGACAGCTTAAATATCGAGATTATCGACACAGGCGTTGGAATTTCGAAAGAGGATATGGATCGTATTTTTCAGCCATTTGAGAGGACGACGACCAGTAAAGGTACAAACGGCCATACAGGTGCGGGACTGGGCTTAACCCTCGTGAAAAACATCATAGAGCTGCATGGCGGCACAATCGAAATAAGCTCGGTCGAAAACCTGGGGACCACGGTTAAGGCAATGCTTCCCATTTAAAACAAGCTTAAACGGGGACGGTTTAAAGAATTCCTTTTTTTATGAACAGCTGGCCCACAGGTTATTCACACCGTTTTCCTCAATCGAGCGGATTATAATATCGGTATCAATTCTCGTTCGGCAGCTGAACAGCGGAATAAGGCTTCCGAAAGTCAGCTCCAGCCTTTGCCCCTCAAAGAAGGGGCCAGTGCTACATATTTCCTTTTTATCGCCGTCTTTTAAGGAAAAATTCTCTTTAAAGCTCGCCATGTCCCCGGAATTGGTCATTTGACGGTCTGTCGAAATGCTGCCTGAAACCGTGCGCCCGCTTTCATTGACAAGAAACGCGCATATAGGCGCGGCTGTTATCTCTCCAAGTTTCGTCGGCTGCGCCAGCGCATAATTGCCAATGCCTAAAACCAGGGACAATATGATTAAAGATGAAGCAATGAGGTAATGGATCATAAAAATCCCTGAAGTGAGAAGAGGCGCTTTCCTTATTCTATCACGAATTCGGCACGCCTTTGGTCGTTGAATATTCAAAATGGAAACTTTGCCCGGGATTGAGACGGGCGCGTATAGCATGCGCCGCCATCGCAGCCTCATGAAAACCGGTAAGAATAAGTTTCAGTTTCTTATCATAGGCAGCGATGTCGCCAACGGCATAAATACCTTCGACATTCGTTTCGAGCGTCAACGGATCGACGTCAATGTGATTGTGGGTAATGGAAAGCCCCCATTCCGCAATGGGGCCAAGCTCCATGGCGAGACCATAAAACAGCAACAGGGAATCCGTCTCAACCCGCTTTTCATTGCCGTCAAGGTCGGTCAGGACAACCGCGGAGAGTGTCCGCCCGTCGCCTTCCAGCGCCTTTAACTGGTACGGCACGCACAATTCGATTTTTCCTTCTTTAACAAGAAGATCCATCTGCCGTACGCTTTCCGGCGCGGCCTTGAATTTATCGCGGCGATGGACGAGACGTACGCTGTTCGCAACGCCGGATAAGGACAAGGCCCAGTCAACAGCGCTATCGCCGCCGCCGGCGATAACGATGTCCTTGCCGCGGAAATCCTCACGCCTGCGAACCATATAATGGACGGAAACACCCTCATATTGCTCCAGCCCTTCCAGCGGCGGACGGTTAGGGCCGAACGCACCGGCGCCGGCCGCAACAATAACCGTTTTGACCCTGGCACGCATACCGGAAGAAGAGGAGAGAAGCCATTCGCTACCTTCTTTGCTAATAGAGACAATTTGTTGCCCCAGCGCGTACAAAGGTTGAAACGGCGCGGCCTGTTTCTCAAGGTTTGCGATCAAGTCCGCCGCCATGACAGCCGGAAGACCGGGAATATCGTAGATCGGTTTTTCGGGGTAGAGCGCAGAACATTGTCCGCCGATATCGGCCAGCGAATCAAAAACGACGGCATTTAAACCCACCATGCCGCATTCAAACACTGCGAACAGGCCGGACGGCCCCGCCCCGATGATCGCAACGTCTTTTTCAATGATGTCCGTCTGTGTGCTCATTGCGCTTTTATGACACGATTTTTTTGCCCCATCCATGGCTTTCATCAGCCTTCCGCAGGGGATTTTTGCGTTTTTGCCCTGTCGCCGAAAAGCGCGTCCCGCTATAACGAAAATATGCCCGTATTTGACGTTGCCAGCGAAGACGAAACAAAAGCCGTAGCCGCAAAACTGGCCGCCGCGGCACAGGGCGGCGATGTGTATTGCCTGCACGGCAATCTTGGCGCCGGCAAGAGCTTTTTCGCACGAAACTTTATCCGTGCGTTGTGCGGCGAAAATACCGAAGTGCCAAGCCCGACCTTCACCCTCGTGCAGACCTATGACAACGCAAAGGCCCCGATCTGGCACTTCGACCTCTACCGCCTGTCCGATCCGGAAGAGATCTTTGAAACCGGATGGGAGGAAGCGCTGGACGGCGGTATCACGCTGGTCGAATGGCCGGAACGCCTGGGCCCTTACCTTCCCGCAAAAGCGAAACATATCCATATTGAAACAACGGGCGCGACGTCGCGCAGGATTACGATTGATGAGTAAGCCGGAAAAAGCCTTCATCCTTGCCGCCGGAAAAGGCACACGCCTGCGCCCCCACACGGATACGATGCCGAAACCGATGGTGCCCATCGCGGGGAAGAGCATCATTCACCGCACGCTCGAGAAACTGGCACGCGAGAATGTTGCCGATACGGTTGTAAATCTTCACCACCTCGCCACAGTTCTTGAAAGGCATCTGGAGGGTATATCCACCCCGCATATCATCCTGTCGCACGAAGACGACCTCCTCGAAACGGGCGGCGGCATCAAGAAAGCGCTTCATCATTTCGATGGAAAGGCTTTTTACATCATCAACGGCGACGCGCTGTGGGATGAAGGAAGCAACGGCACCGCGCTCACACGTCTCGCGCAGGTTTGGGATGAATCCAAAATGGATATCCTGCTCCTCCTTCAACCCACATCCTCGATGCACATGACCGGCGCGGTCGGCGATTACACGGTGGACGCGCAAGGACGTGCCACAAGATCGAAGGACAAGAGCGGCGATTGCATGTTCGCCGGAATCCGCATCGCGCACCCGCGCATCTTTGACGGCTCCCCCGACGGCGCATTCTCGTTCCTCTCTTTGATGGACAAGGCCGAAAGCGAAGGCCGTCTCTACGCCGTCATTCATGAAGGTAATTGGTACCATATCAGCACACCGGAAGACCTGGCGGAGGTTGACGCCGCGTTCCGCGCGAACGGCGAGGGGAAATGACGAAGCCCTGCGTTTATACAATCCCCGCAGGCCTTTCCTTCGTTGACCGGATGGCATCGACTTTGCGCGCGGAAAGCGGCGACGACCCATCTATACTTGCCTCCATGCAACTATTGCTCCCTACGCGGCGCGCCTGCAGGTCTCTGCGCGAAGCTTTCCTGCGTGACAGCGAAGGAAAACCGCTCCTCCTTCCGCGCATGAACCCGATCGGCGATGTCGATGAGGAAGAATTATCGCTCCTCCTCGCCGGGACGGAGGCCGAACTGTCTCTGGAGCCTGCAATCGCACCAATGCACCGCCTCTTCCTCATCACCCGCCTGATCGGAAAAATGGAACAGGGGCGCGGCATTGAACAGGACATGGCGCTTGCACGCGCTCTCGCGCACTTGATGGATCAGGTCTACACCGAAGACCTCGACCTCAAAAACCTCCCCCACGCCATCGATCGCGCGGAGTTTTCAAAGCACTGGCAGATCAGCCTCGACTTCCTCAAAATCCTGAGCGAGCACTGGCCACTGGTGCTCAAGGAACAAGGCGTGATGGACGCGGCCGACAGGCGCAACCGCCTGCTGAAATCACTGGCCGCCAGCTGGAAAAAAAATCCGCCGGCGCATCGCATCATCGCGGCCGGATCCACCGGCTCCATCCCCGCGACGGCAGAGCTTTTGAAGACGGTCGCGGGCCTGCCAGACGGCTGTATCGTGCTGCCCGGACTTGATCTCGCCATGGACGCGGAAAGCTGGAACGCAATTCAGGACACGCACCCGCAGGCGACATTGAAATCCCTTCTGAAAACACTCGGCGTCGAACGCGGGGATGTCGCCGTGTGGCCGGGATGCGACGAAGGCGCGAAAGAACGCGCTTCTACACGCACCTTCTGCACCGAAATCATGCGCCCTGCGGAAACCAGCGCGGCCTGGCAGAAACTCAAGGATGCGAAATCATTCGACCCGCAAGCCTTGTCCATCGAACGATATGACTGCGCCAACCCTCAGGAAGAAGCGCTTGTCATCGCCCTCGCCCTGCGTGGTGCGTTGGAACAGAGCGAACAGACAACCGCCGCGCTTGTCACACCGGACAGAAAACTCGCCCGCCGCGTCGCGATGGCATGCCGCCGCTGGGGCATCGAGATAGACGATTCCGCCGGCACGCCTCTCGCCCAGACACGCGCGGGAAGCTTCATCCATCTCTGTATGGAAGCGGCCGAGGAAAACCTGCGCCCCGTCGCATTGCTGTCCTTCTGCAAACACGCGCTCTGCATGCCCGAAGACGCCGCACACTGGCGCGGCGACATCCGCGCGCTCGACACGCATCTTTTCCGCGGCCCCGCTTTTTCCGGCGGACTTGAATCCTATCACGCGAAGATATCGCTGCTGGTGGAAGATAAAAGGATCAACGAAAGTCTTGCCGCGCTGATGACTCAGGCGGTCAATTCCATCGCCGGTAAATTTACACCCCTCACACGCCTCTCGAAGGCACCCTTCGCGGATTGGTGCGAAGCGCATTTGCAGACGCTCGAAAACTTTTGCCCGCCGCATATCCTCTGGGCGGGTGAGGACGGCGAGGCGGCATCCCTCTTCTTCTCCGGCCTGCGCGAACACGGCGCATACATGCCGGACATGGACGTGCGGGAATATCTCGGCATCCTTAAAATCGCGATGGAGGGGATCGCCGTGCGTCCGAAATACGGCCTGCATCCGCGCCTATCGATTTTGGGACAGCTGGAGGCGCGCCTTGTCGAGGCCGACACCATGATCCTGTCCGGCCTTAATGAAAACACATGGCCGCCAAAGCCTGCCGTCGATCCATGGATGTCGCGCCCGATGAGGCGCCGTTTCGGATTGCCGTCACCCGAACGCTCGACAGGCCTGTCCGCGCATGATTTCGCGCAATGCCTGTGCGCGGACAAAGTCATACTGACGCGCAGCCTTCGCGTCGATGGCACGCCGACCGTACCTTCCCGCTGGCTGCAGCGCATGGATACGGTTCTACAGGCCTGCGGCACCGACACGGCAGGCGCGCTGAAAGGCGGTCTTCTGGATATCGCCCGTGCGATTGACGAAGTCGCAAACGTCAAACCGGCACCGCGCCCCGAGCCGCGCCCCCCGGTAAGCGCGCGTCCGCGTCTTCTGCCCGTCACCGCCATCGAAACATGGATGAACGATCCGTACAGCCTTTACGCGAAATACATTCTCAAACTATACAAGCTCAAACCGTTGGAAGAGCCGCTCGACGCCGCGATGCGCGGAACGCTGCTCCACGACATTCTCGACAAATTCGTCACGCTCTATCCCAAGGACCTTCCGCCAGACAGGGACATCGCGCTGAAATCTTTTATGGGCATTGTCGCTGCAGAAATGGAACGTCATGCCATTGAACCCGACGTGCGCAGTTTCTGGACGCCGCGGCTGGAAAAAACAGGACGCTTTCTGATCCGCACCGAAGAAACATGGCGGCAGACCTTCCTGCCGCGCCTGCGCGAGGTCGAAGGCAGAATGGAGTTCAGCGGCAATGCAGGGCCGTTCACCTTGAGGGGCCGCGCAGACCGCATCGATGTTTCGCACGACGGACGCGAAGCCGCGATTGTCGATTACAAATCCGGCGGCGCATTCTCGCCCAAAGGAATGAAGAGCGGCCAGTATCCGCAATTGCCGCTGGAAGCCCTGATCGTTGAATCGAACGGCTTTGACGATTTACACGGCAGGCAGGTGACCGCGCTCGCCTACTGGATCCTGAACGGCTCCGGTGAGGGCGGCAAGGAAACCACGCTGATCAAGCCCGAAGATTTACAGGCGGCGAAAGACAATGCCCGCGAAGGCATGCAGACGTTGATCGATGCCTTTGACGATGAAGCGACCCCTTATTACAGCCTGCCGCGTCAGGTGGCCAAGCGGTACAATACCGATTACGACCAGCTCGCCCGCGTGCAGGAATGGTCGACAGCGGCGGAACAGGACGAAACATGATCGAGAAAGCCGCCGCGACATCATCAATTTCAACAAACCACCAGACCGGGGACATCATCGCCCATGCAACGGCGCAGCAACGTCTCGCGTCCGACCCGCTGTCCTCCGCATGGGTCGGCGCATCGGCGGGATCGGGCAAGACGAAGGTTCTGACGGACCGCATCCTGCGCCTGCTCCTCCCCCGCGAAAACGGGATGGAGGCCACGAAGCCGGAGAAGATTCTCGCCCTCACCTTCACCAAGGCGGGCGCGAACGAAATGGCGCTGCGTCTTTCCCGCCGCCTGTCCGACTGGGCGGTCATGGATGATGAAAAACTGTTTCATGATCTCGATAAAAACTTGCTCGGGAGAAAACCGTCCCCGGAAGAAATAAAATCTGCACGTGAATTATTCGCACGCACCG
>QFNK01000071.1 GCA_003240795.1 Micavibrio aeruginosavorus
CTTGTTTCACCATAATTGCCTTTCATGTATATTGCCATGATGATTTGCTTCCGGTCATTTCTCACCAGAACCGCGGCCATTGCCCTTGCGTGCTGTCTAGCGCTGCCTACGCAGGCGGACGCGCAAACCATCATCCGCGATACGGAAATCGAAAACGATATCGGCCAGTGGTTCAAGCCGATCCTCACGGCCGCGGGGATGTCCCCCGATCAGGTGAACATCATTCTTGTGCAGGATTCGCAAGTGAACGCGTTCGTCGCGGGCGGCTCCAATATCTTCCTCTACACCGGCCTTCTGCAAAAAACGGAAGACCCCGGCGAGGTCATCGGCGTCATGGCGCACGAATTGGGCCATATCACGGGCGGACATCTGATCCGCGGGCGCGAGGCGATGGAACAGGCGTCTTATGAAAGCATTCTCGGCATGATCCTGGGCGGTGTCGCCGCTGTTGCCAGCGGCGACGGACGCGCCGCCGGTGCAATCGGCACGGGCGCAAGCTCCATGGCGCAGCGGAGCTTCCTTGCCAATTCGCGTGCGTTTGAATCCAGCGCGGATCAGGCCGCCCTGAAATTTTTTGAAAAGGCAAAGTTAAGCCCGATGGGGCTTGAAAGCTTTATGCGCAAGCTGGAGGATGAAGAGCTTCGCCCTTCTTCGCGCCAGTCGGAATATGTGCGCACCCACCCCCTGACCCGCGACCGTATCTCGATGATCGAAACACGCGTTGAACAATCGCCGGACAAAAACAAGTCATTCCCGCCGGAATGGATCGCACAGCATAAGATGATGATTGCGAAGCTTGCGGGTTTCGTAACGCCGCAGCAGGTCGTCTGGGTTTACGACGATAAAGACATGTCGACGCCTGCCATGACGGCGCGTGCGATTGCGGCATACAGGCAGGACGACGTGGCGAGGGCGTTAAAGCTGACCGATGCCCTGCTCGCCAAAGAGCCGAACAATCCGTATTTCCTTGAACTGAAAGGACAGATGCTTGTCGATTTCGGCCGCGTTGCCGAGGCTGTTCCCTACTATGAAAAGGCGGTCGCGCAAAAACCGGATGCGGGGCTGATCCGTACCGCGCTTGCCCATACGCAGATCGAAACGGCGGGCAACAGCGCAGCCAAACTGGACAAGGCTCTGAACAACCTTTCGCTTGCGTTGAAGGACGAGCCACGCTCCACACGCATCCACCGCCTGATGGCGACGGCCTATGGCCGCAAGGGGGACGAGAGCCGTGCAAAACTGCACTTGGCGGAAGAAGCGCTTTTACAGCGCCGCTATGATTACGCTAAATCTCAGGCAAAAGGCGCGTTACCGGGGCTGAAACAAGGGACAACGGACTGGATAAGAGCCAATGATATCATTGGCTTCGCCGATACCGCCAAAGTGTCCGAAAAGAGGAAGTGAAGTTACTTTTGCCCTGCACAAGCCTATTAAGGTAAGATAATATATTGACCAAGTTTATAAAAAACCAACGTCCAAGGAGACCCCTCACAGTGACTCGTTATGCCATTCCCCTGCTTATCGCCGCCCTGGCACTTCCTATGCCAGCCAAGGCCGAAATGTCGGCAGAGCAGAAAAAGGAAGTCGAAGCCCTTATCAAGCAATATATTCTTGAGAACGGCGATGTCCTGATCGAAAGCGTCAACAAATTCCAGCAGAAGCAGGAAGCCGAAGCCAACAAAGCCGCGCAAGTGAACGCAGCCGAGTTGCTCGACACGCTGAAGAAGGACAAGAACGTCGCGCAGGCCGGTAATCCGAAAGGCGATGTCACGGTTGTCGAATTTTTCGATTATAACTGCGGTTACTGCAAAAAGGCGTTTGCCGAAGTACAGTCCCTGTTGAAAGAAGACAAGAATGTCCGCGTCGTTCTTTATGACATGCCGATCCTGAGCCAGGATTCGCACGAGATTTCCCGCTGGGCGCTGGCTTCCCGCAATCAGGGCAAATATTTTGAATATCACAGCCTTCTGATGCAGCACCAAGGCCCGACGAATGTCGAGACGCTGAAGAAGATTGCAAAGCAGGCCGGCCTTGACGCCGACAAGCTGGAAAAAGACAAGGATGACGCCAAGATCGAGGAAGAAATCCAGAAACACCTCGCCATGGCGCAAAAGCTCGGGATTCAGGGTACACCAGGCTTCCTGATCAACGAGCAGATCTTCCGCGGCTACATCCCGTATGACGCCATGAAGGCGGCCATCGCGCAGGAACGCGAGAAGCTCTCCAAAAAAGACACCAAGAAAGAATAGAGAAGCCCTTCCTAAAAGGACTTTTTAAAGAATGCTGTTCCGGATCTTTATATGCGTTATGACCGTGCTTTGCCTTTATGCGGTCTACAGCATCGTAAAGATCCGGAATTTTTATGCGGATATCCGAAATCCGGCCGCTGAATTCACGGTGAAAAATCCAGACAGCCCGCGGAACCATAATCCCCTTACAATCGTTGAGTTCGTTAATTACGACTGCGGCTATTGCGCGGCGACACATCTTGTTCTTCTGGATTATACGGAAGACAACCCTGATGTTGTTTATGTCGCGCGTCCTGTTCCCTATGCCAACGGCAACGCGGAACAGAAGGCCAAGGTCGTACTTGCAGCGGGTCTGCAGGGAAAATTCTGGGATATGGACAAGGTTCTGACCGAATATACCGGTCCCGTTGATGAAAAATTTTTAAGCGAGACAGCGGCGCTTTATGAAATGGATTTGGAGAAATTAAAAACGGACATAAACGGAAACGATGTTTTTAAATTCGCGCAGGACAACGCACATGCAAGCCAGAGGCTTGGGCTTGAAACAACGCCGGCCTTTATGATCGGAAAAATGATTTATCAGCCAGATGCACCCTTGACGCTTTCCGATCTGATCCGCATGGTACATCTTGAACAAAACAAATAAAGAATTCGATTTTTACTTAGTCTTAATCATGAAACTTTATAGGAAAGGACATATAAAATCATGAAACGCTCCCTCTATCTTCTCCCACTGATGGCCGCCACGGCTCTCTCCCTGTCGCTCGCTGCCTGCGATGACAATAAGGACAATCAGGTCCCTGCGGATCAGGCAACGATCGAACAGCCTGCAACAACGGAAACTCCAGCACCGGAAGCCGCGACGGAAGCCGCACCTGCACAAACAATGATGGCCGCCTCCTCTGCCACGGCCTATGCAACGGCTGAAGGCGCGACGACGGGCGCTGTTTTCCTGACGATCCAGAACACGGGTACGGCAGATGCGAAACTGGTCGGTGCTTCTTCTGACGCATCTTCTTCCGTTGAAATCCATGAGACATATACGGACCCAGCAACGGGCACGACGGAAATGCGCACAGTTGTTCCGGTTGATATCGCCGCCGGCCAAACGCTTGAAATGCGTCCTGACGGTTACCACCTGATGCTGCTAGGCCTGAACAAGACGCTGGTTGAAGGCGAAACGCTGAGCCTGACGCTCCGCTTCCAGAATGCACCTGATGTTGTCATTCCAGTCACGATCACGGCGCCAGGCGGCACGGATTCTTCCGCTGCCACGACGACGCACGATCATGACGCAATGACGGCGCCGACAACGGAAGCGCCAGCTGCAACGGAAGAAGTAACGCCGACGCCGTCCGTTGACGAAACGTCCGCGATGCCATCTTCCAATGACGCAACATCCGGCTCTGTAACGGCCGATGCCCCGGCAACGGACGCGCCAGCAGCAGACGAAACCGTTGAGTAAGCGGAAAGTCCTAATTATTAACGGCCCGAACCTCAACATGCTTGGGGTTCGGGAGCCGCATATCTACGGCTCCCAAACGCTGGACGATATCCGCGTGCTTTGTGAAGGCGCTGCAAAACCTCTCTCGCTCGAGATAGATTTTCGACAGTCGAATTTTGAAGGTGAAATCGTTACCTGGATTCAGGACGAGCGCCTGAATATTACAGCCCTTATCATTAATGCCGGTGCCTATACCCACACTTCGCTTGCCATCCATGATGCGCTGAAGCTGCTGGACGTGCCTGTTATAGAGGTTCACCTCTCCGATCCGGAAAAACGGGAAAGCTTCCGCCATTTTTCATATATATCCCCAATTGCCGCAAAAATCATAAAAGGCAAGGGTTCCGCGGGTTACGTCGAGGCTATCGAAGGCTTGTCCACACTGGGCTAAAGCGCGCATCGCGTTTCTTTTGACTTTTGGGGTCTAATTCTCTATTCAAGAACGCTTGAAAGTTAACAAGCAAAGTTACGAGCTTCATGAAAATCGACGCTAAAGCCATTCGCCAACTGGCGGAACTTCTGGATGAAACAGGCCTGAACGAAATCGAGGTCGCCGAAGGCGATCAGATGATCCGGGTGAACAAAGGCGGTTCCTTTATCGCACCGCAGGGACATGCCGTACATCACGGGCTGAACATGCCATCCGATCCCGCCGCTCCGCAAAAAGCAAACACGGCCTCCCCTGCAACGATCACGGGCGACCATCCGGGAGCGGTAACATCGCCGATGGTTGGCACACTGTATCTTGCCGCTGAACCAGGCGCGCCTACCTTTGTGAAAAAAGGCGACACGGTCTCCGCCGGCGATACGCTACTGATCATCGAAGCCATGAAAGTCATGAACCCGATCAAGGCGTCCAAGGGCGGCACGATCACGCAGATCCTCGTCGAAAACGGCAAGCCGGTTGAATATGGCGATGTCCTGATGGTGATTGAATAAGCCATGTTCAAGAAAATCCTGATCGCCAACCGTGGTGAAATCGCGCTGCGCATCATCCGCGCCTGCCGCGAGATGGGCATTCAAAGCGTTGCCGTGCATTCCACGGCGGACGCGAATTCCATGGCCGTGCGCCTTGCAGATGAATCCGTCTGTATCGGCCCGCCAGCGGGGAAAGACAGCTATCTGAACATTCCGTCGATCCTGACGGCCGCCGCCGTCACAGGCGCGGATGCCATCCACCCAGGCTACGGCTTCTTGTCCGAGAACGAAATGTTCGCGCGCATGGTCGAGGAGCACGGATTTACCTTTATCGGCCCCAAGCCCGAGCACATCGAAAAGATGGGCGACAAGGTGCGCGCCAAGCAAACGGTTATGGAGCTCGGCCTTCCGGTCGTTCCGGGATCTGACGGCGCCGTCACCAGCGTCGAAGACGGTCTGGCATTCTGCCGCAAGGCAGGCTTCCCCATCATTATCAAGGCTGCTTCCGGCGGCGGCGGTAAAGGGATGAAAGTCGTCCGCAGCGAAGAAGAATTCGCGGAGATGTATTCCACCGCGCGTTCCGAAGCGAAAGCAAACTTCGGTGACGATACGGTCTATATCGAGAAATACCTCGAAAAACCGCGCCACATCGAAATCCAGATTTTCGGCGACAAGCACGGCAACGGCATTCACCTGGGTGAGCGCGACTGCTCCATCCAGCGCCGCCACCAGAAGCTGGTTGAAGAGGCACCGTCGCCTGTCCTCACCGAAAAAGAACGCGATTATATCGGTACGCTCGCCGCAGACGTCATCCGCAAGATGGGCTATGTCGGCGCGGGCACGATCGAATTCCTCTATGAAGACGGCAAGTTTTACTTCATGGAAATGAACACGCGTATTCAGGTGGAGCACCCTGTTACGGAGCAGATCACGGGCATCGACCTGATCGCCGAGCAGATCAAGGTTGCAGCCGGCCTGCCGCTTACGCTCAACAAGGAAAACATCAAGCTGCGCGGTCACGCGATCGAAATCCGCATCAACGCGGAAGATCCCGAGACATTCATGCCGTCACCCGGCAAGATCACGCAGTTCCATGCACCGGGCGGTCTTGGCGTTCGTTTCGATTCCGCGATTTACGGCGGCTATTCGATCCCGCCTTATTATGACTCCATGGTCGGCAAGCTGATCGTCACGGGCAAAAACCGCGAGGAATGCCTGGCCCGTATGCGCCGCGCGATCTCCGAAACCGTGATCGAAGGCATCAAGACCACGCTGCCGCTGCATCAATGGATTTTCAACCAGCCTGAATTCATCTCCGGTGAGTACAACATCCACTGGCTGGAAAAGAACCTGGGCAGAAAATAAGGCGCACAGCCGCCGTCATGGCCTTGGCAAGTATGTTATACTAAAGGCCATGCACGGACGCTCCCAACTCGACATGCTTATCAATGCCTACCGCGAAGGGGTATTCCCCATGGCGGACAGCGCGGACGACCCGTCTTTCGCATTCTACAGGCCGTATCAGCGCGGCATCATCCCTATCGAAAGCGTTCACATACCGTCGAAGCTTCTCAAGGTTCTTCGGCGTCATGATTACATGGTTACGATCAACCAATCGTTTGAAGCCGTGATCGACGGATGCGCCGCCGCCAAAGACAAACGCAGCACAACATGGATCAACCGGCCTATCCGCGATCTGTTTGTAGCGCTTCACCACGAAGGGCGGGCGCATTCTATAGAAACGCGGCGACATGACGGGACATTGATCGGCGGCCTTTACGGGCTTGCAATCGGCCGTGTTTTTTGCGGGGAAAGCATGTTTTCCGAAGAGCCAAATGCCAGCAAAATCGCGCTTATCCATCTCTGCGCGCTTCTGTGGTCATCCGGCTTTACGACGCTCGATACGCAATTCATCAACCCGCACCTGCTACAGTTCGGTGCATATGAAATTCCACAGGAAGAGTATGAGGAACGGATCGCAACGGAAATGGCTGAAGACATTCCCCTGCAACGGCCATCAGGTGACGAGTTCAAGTCGTTACTGGAAAGATTTCTGAGTGAGCGGAAGGTCTAAAGGCTCATCGCCATGCGCGTGTTGCCTTTGGCCTGTTTTATCTCATACATGCGCTGATCGGCGAGCTCCTGCGCGCCATGAACATCATCACCGGAAGATACATAAACGGAGCCGACACTCGCCCTCAGGTCTATACGCTGCCCCTTCCATTCGAAGAACAGGCTGTCGAATCCCGATTTTATATCCTGCAGTTTTTTCTCCGCGTGGTCAGGCGTCGCGCCCTTCATCAGGATCGAAAATTCGTCCCCGCCTATGCGCGCCACAACATCCGTTTCGCGCATGTGGGATTAAGATATCCGGCAACGGTTTTAAGGGCTTCATCCCCTGCCGCGTGGCCATGGGTATCGTTTATGGGCTTGAAGTAATCCATATCGATCATGATGATGGCGTTGCCCTGCGTGTGCCTGCGTTCCGGCGCTTCGTTCTCGCTTCTGTCATAGGCGTTGCCGATGGCTTTCAGCTGCTGCTTGAAATAAGCCTGATTGAAAAGACCGGTCAGGCCGTCCTGCGAGGCCACTTTTTCCAAAAGCTCTATCTGTTCCTTGAGTTTCTTGTTCTCCTCGCTCTGGAGGGACAGAATTTCCAAGGCCTGGCTGTGCGCGGTCATCACTTTGCCAAGCGCCTGCAATAAATGCTCTATAGTGCCGTTTTGCCCGCCGTAGTTACGGGCTATTTCATCCTGCTGCATGGTGCTTTATTAACATAATATTATCCATTATGGCAAGTTATATTATGTTTATATAGCAAGAAGGTTAATAAATTGGACGCTGCGGCGTAACAGGCTGCGGCTGCACGGGACGGTTCATGTAATCGTACGCCGTAGAATTATCACGGGGCGGCGCAGGCGGCGCGCCGGCATTCGTGCCGCGGTTCCGCTGCATGAATTCATAGGCCGTCCCGGGCGTTGCGCCCTGATCCTGCGGGGTTGGAACCGGTGCGGCATCCGGGTAGATTTCGACGCTTCCGTCAGTTTGCGGAACAGGGGCCTGCGGCTCGGTTGCCGGATCGGCGGGGGCCGCCGCCTCAGGGACATAGGGCACACCGGTATCTTCGGGCACCGGTGCGGGCGCCGTTTCGAATTCGGCCTCGGCTTCGGAATCCGTCGGGATGGGGTCTTCCGCGGCAGTGTCTGACGGCGGCACTTCGTTCTGGACACCTTCGGCGGTGGCGGCCGGAAGATCGTTCTGATCCGCCTCTTCATCGGTTTCGGCGCTGGCCGCTTCCTCGTTCGGCTCTTCCTTGCCGAGGCAGTCTAGGACCCAGACATCATAGACAGGGTGATCCATAGCGGACAAGGCAGGCGAAGACGCGAACATCCAGCCGGAGAAAGACCATTCGGATGTCTTCTTGCCG
>QFNK01000072.1 GCA_003240795.1 Micavibrio aeruginosavorus
AACTAGTCGCTGAATTCTGGATATGACACAGGATGAATCAAGGAGAAAGGCTTCCTCTGCCCCCTCTATATCGATTTTTACCAAATCTATGAAATTTGCGCTTATTTTCTGGCTCAATTCCTTGAGGGTGATGCCTTGGACAGCCTCAGCACCTGAAGAATCAACGCGACCACTCATGCTGTCAGTCGAAGCGTAAAGGGAAACATCCTCGTTACTTTTCCAACAGGCTCTATTAAGAGTGACCCATTTTTGTGATGCCTTTCCAGCATTACGCTCTAATAAATCATAATTTTTTTATTAGCTTCGATAGAAAAAATTTCCAAGTCTTTATTATGCTGTAAAAACCACAATCCGGGCAAACCTATATGTCCCCCGCAATCTAAAAAATTTTGAATTTTGCCAGATTTCACATCTTGGCTAAGAAAATCATATTCTTTTTGTACAAGAATCTCGCGAAGTGAAGAATAATCACTGTGACGGAAACGGAATGAATTTGCACCAATCCGTCCTAAGGCTTCGTAATCTTTAAAAATTTTAAGCGAGATGAGATAAAAATATGCCTTAAAACGGCTACCCACTATTGGCGAAAGCCATTTTGCATTTTCTAAAAAAATTTGGATCCTGTTATGCCGCATAATATCGTGTCACTTTGTGTGATTACGTTTAAATAGAGCCTTTATACGGAGGGACAAAGCTTTAATATAATCACCCGGATTAAATATGGCGTTCGAACCGACCATCGGATCATAAAAATCAGGCATCACAGGTTTTTCAAAGGTGATGACATCGCCAGATGGGGTAAGATTGTTGATCTCTCTCTGCCATTTCGAGCGATTTCTTGTAGCGACGGTGAATATATACACGCTTGCACTGACATCAGAGTTAAATGACGAATAAAGTACTTCCATGCCGTTTTTTGCAAAAAGCTTTTGTATTGCAGTAGGAGTAAAGCGCCAGAAATCACCATAATCCGTATGCATCTGCTGGAGGAAAGGAACTACAGTAATAACGATGTCCGAGCTCATACGGCAAAGATTTTCAAAGGCTTTTTCTACCTCGAAAATATGTTCAAGACATGTGTGATTAAAGACAACATCAAATCTACCCTCCAGTTCTGAAGGGAGAGGGGCAGTTAAATCTAAAAAGATTTCGCCGTCAGAGCCTTGGAAGCCACGAGCATCGCTTTTGTAGTTCGTAATTGTGTAGGAGGCGGATTTCGTAAAATAACTCTTATAAGTATGCCCCTCTTTATCGGCATCTTGCCATGCGCTTACATTAACAATATCGCCTTCAAAAAGATGCGCGAATTTACGAAGTTCCGCATTTGACCAAACACGGGGGAGGCGAAACTTTCTATCAATAAGAAGCGGATATTTCATGTAGCGCCTTGAATTTTAATAAAGTCATTATTAGAAGGCATGTTATAGGTACCCCCTTCTAAAGCACAAGAGCGAAATGAATACAGCAAAAAAATAAGCGCAAAAAACAATGCTATTAACAAACAAAATTAAAGGGAAAATCTTAGCAAACATAAATTTGTTAGAGGGCGTAGCCCTAAACTTTGGTTTTAAAGTCTTTCAAATATTTTTAGGACTTACAACTACCTACTTTATTGTTAGGTCTCTTAGCTCTGAAAACTACGGCAACTATAATTATATACTTACAGTTGTAAGTCTTTTATCCGTTTTTTCCTTGCCTGGTATGAGTAACGCAATTACTCAATCAATAGCCCGCGGATATTATGGTACATATACAAAGGCGCTATCAAAGTCATTTAAAAGTAGTCTACTTGGATCTTTTGCACTCGGATCGCTATCGTTTTTCTTTTTTTTAAAAGGAGAGGAAACAATTTCATTTGGCTTGATCATTGCTTCATTTTTCTTTCCTTTTTCCCATGGGCTAGATAAATGGAAAGCGCATCTTCTTGGAGAAGAAAAATATAGGCGCAATTCAATTCTCGGTTTTTCAAACATAACAATAACTGCAATCTTTATAGTCGCCTTGTGTTTAATTAAACCTGGTGAAACAATTTATTTGCTGATTGCTATTTGGCTCGTTCCTTCGATACAAAATATCATACAAAACATTCTTATCCGGAAGAACAAGATTAATAAAAAAATTGAAGAAGGAAACATTTCATATGGTATAAAAACTAGTTTTTATGCAGCAATAGGGGCAATTGCTATAAATATAGATAAACTACTAATATTTCATTTTCTTTCTCCAGAGGCACTAGCTGCATTTGTAGTAGCACAAAAAATCCCAGAACTCATAAAATCTGGTATTCAGGATATTGGGCAAATACTTCTACCTAAATTTTCCCGACACGAGATATTGAAGAAAAAAATCATAACATTTTTTAAAGTTTTTTCTTTTACATTAGGCGGCTTCATACTTGTTTTTTCTTTTACTATTTACCCTTACATATTCAGTTTAATATTTGGCGATAACTATCAAGAAGCCGTTGTGTTTTCACAAATTCTAATGGTATCAGTTGCTATAGCAAATGCGGCAACTTTAAAAGTATGGTTTATAAACTCCAAACTCGATGCTCGCAGTTACCGTGACGTGATTTTAATTTCATCAGTAGGAAGGATTATTCTATCCTTCTGCCTTGTGCCTATCTATGGCATCTGGGGAGCAGTAGCATCAGCATTTGCACAAAGAATTTTTTCTGCAATTGCAATTGATGTTCTATTGAAGAAGCGCTTTTCTTTAGAAGAATAAAATTCTTACTTAGATAAAGTCAATGCGATCAGCTTTTCCCAAGACTTCACAATGCAGGCAATATCATATTTTTTAATTATTTGCCGCGCATTGTTTCCAATACGAATTCGATAATCACCGGATTGTAGCAAGATGCGCAGCCCGCCTTCAAACGCAGCAATTCTGTTCTGACCAGAAACTAAAATACCATTTTCGTCATGAGAAATAAGTTCGTTTGTCCCCGGGCAATCTGCAAATCCGATAACAGGCAGGGCATATGCCATAGCCTCGGCCGTTGCCAGTCCGAAGCTTTCGTAACGAGAGGGAAGCGCAAAAATAGACGCAGCAGCATATTCGGCACCAATATTCCGTGTTATGCCCCCCAGAACCACACGTTCCGCAAGGCCAAGATCCTCAATCAAAGATTGCAAATCTTCTTTAAGGGTTCCAGCCCCCATAATCCGAACATTCCATGCGGGATAATCTTCAGCAAGCAACGAAAAAGCCCTGATTAGAGTCTCTTGATCTTTTTGCTCTTCCAGCCTTCCAATGTTCAGAATAGTAGTACCCATTCTGTCCGAGAGCATATCCGGAATGGCCACAGGATTAGGAATGGGAACCATTTTCCGGCGAACTGGCCAAGGATAGCTACTAGCAATCTGTTCTGAAAGAACAGTAATTTTTTTCATGAAAAACGAAGACGCAATCAAAAGCCAATATTCGGTCTGTCGGTTCTTGTAATGATCCGGCACGATATGCTCACTCCCAACCACAGGAATGCCAGTACCTATAAGCGCAAAGGCCGTAGGAATAAACATGCTATGCATGAACGCAACAACTGCATCAGGGTTTTCGGCTTTTACCGCTTTGCGGATGGCTGCCATCCTGCTGAGCGTTTCAAAAGCAGTCGCCCGTTTCATCGTGTCGCCGATCCCGCACGTAATCCGGCGGACGGAAGGGGAGAGACTGTAAAACGGCTCGCCGCCAGTTTTATCGAAGCTCAGAACTGCGATGTCATGCCCTTTTTCGGCAAGGCCGGACGCGACATCGCAGAGCACACGCTCCGCGCCGCCCGTAATGCCGACCAAGGCTTTCACCGTAAAAAGTATTTTCATGTTTCTCTGGCCTGATCCCCCGTCTCCAGAAAGCCGAACGCGCAGTGAAAATCAAGAAAATTATTCCCATTTATAGAAACTTACCGTATGTTGGCGGCAAATTTTCACAAAACGTAAAGAGCGTGATTTATGGACAAAATAGTCATCACCGGCGGCGCAGGTTTTATCGGATCCCACATCGTGGACGAATATGCGGAAAAATACCCCGACGCGCATATTACTGTTCTCGACAAAATGACCTATGCGGCAGATGTCCAGAATGTCATGCACCATCTGGACAAAAAGAACTTCCGCCTTCTGGTCGGCGACCTTCGTGACATGCATATATGCCTCCAGGCTGTAAAGGATGCAGACTTGGTCATCCATGCCGCCGCGGAAAGCCATGTCGACAACTCTTTCGGCAACTCCATAGAATTTTCCAAGACCAACGTCGAAGGCACCCACTGCCTGATGGAGGCGTGCCGCCAGATGCGCGTCCCGAAAATCATCCACGTCAGCACGGATGAGGTTTACGGCGAAATCATAGAAGGCGCCGCGCATGAAGATTACCCGCTTCTGCCAACAAATCCTTATTCTGCGTCCAAAGCAGCTGCGGAAATGATTATCAACAGCTATAAAAAATCCTTCAACCTGCCGGTCATTATTGTACGCGCCAATAACATCTTCGGCATTCGCCAGTATCCGGAAAAAATCATTCCAAAATTCATCACGCTTCTTGCCACCGGACAAAAACTGACACTACACGGAACCGGCAAGAACCGCCGCCACTTCCTCGCGGCACGTGACTTTTCCCGCGCACTGCTGATCCTCACAGAGAAAGGTGTTATCGGCGAATGCTATAACATCGGCAACACGGACGAATTTCAAAATATCGAAGTCACGCATATCCTGTGCGATATCTTTGGCGTCAATCCGGAGCAATATATTACCTATGTCGAAGACCGTCCGTTCAACGATGCGCGTTACGCCGTCGTTTGGGATAAAATTTCCGCATTGGGATGGAAACCGCAGATCGAACTGCGTGAGCAGCTGCCCGCCATGGCGGAATGGTATGTTTCGAACCTTCAGCGTTATCACAATGACGGCGTGAAGGTCGTGAATTTTCCTAAGGGCTGGAACGCATGACAATTGTCGCCGTCGGGAAGAACAGTTTCCTTGCACAAAGTGTGAGGGAATTTTCTCCTGCGGACAAATGGATATGGCTGTCTCATGATGAGGCAAAGCATACACCAGAGATTTTGAATAACGCATCCTGCGTTATAAACTTCGCGTTTTCTCCCGAACTGCAAAAGGGTGATTATGATCCGCAATACGATATAGACCGGATCATTGCGAAACAGCTTTCGACAAATGTGCATTACATCATGCTCAGCACGCGCATGGTATATGGCGCGGGAAGAGGCAAAGGCTTTTCCGAACAAGATAAACCTCAGCCGGAAAACACGTATGGCCGCAACAAGGCGATTATAGAAGAGAATCTAAAAAAATCTTGGCCTGAAGAAAAACTGACTATCCTTCGCCTGTCGAATATTTTCGGTTATGAACCGGGACGGCACACATTTTTCGGCATAGCCCTAAAAAATCTCGCCACAAAAAATGCAGTTACCTTTAATATCGATCCGTCATGCATGCGTGATTTCCTTCCCGCACATATTTTTGCAGACTACGTTTACAAAATCGCCTGTGCGCCCACAGGCGGAATATTCAACATAGGATGCGGTTTTGGCATTCAATCAGGTCAGGTTGTATCCTGGATCATAGAAGGATATGGCAGAGGGGAACTCGTCGTAACCGACAATTCTAGAAAGGGAGAATTTTTTCTAAGCATGGAAAAAACACTTTCTGCCTATGCACTGAAGCAGGCATCCGAATCCGACATCCGAGAAGCCGCCATTGCCTGTGGCAAAAGGCTGAAAAGCTTCAATGCCGGCTGACGCTGAGAAACAACTCTTCCCAACGGTCATAAATTTGTTTCGGTTCGTACGCATTCATCGCTTCGTATGAGGCAGCGCCCATCGCTTTGCGCACATCATCGGATTCCATTAACTTTGCAAGATTTTGTGACAATGACTCAGCGTCGTCTGTCTTTCCCTCCGCAAGAAAACCGGTGACGCCGTTTTCAATCAGATCGCAAACACCGCTACAGGATTGAAAACCGACCGACGGCAATCCATGCGCCATAGCTTCGCCCAGCGCGTTCGGAAATCCCTCCCAAAGAGAGGGAAGACAGAATATCTGCGCTGCCGCATAATATTTCTCAACGTCCTTTTGCATGCCTTCGAAGAAAACCTTAGATGCAATACCAAGTTTTTCCGCTTGCTCCAGCAATTTTTCCTCATAAGGACCGCCGCCGACAAAACGCAAAACCCAATCCGGATAACATTCATGGATTTTCGCAAACGCGGATAAAAGCGTTGCCGGATTTTTCTGGTAATCCAGCCTTCCGACAAACAAAATCTCTTTCATACTATTATATACTCCTGCGGCATCTGCCTTCGCCCTGGCAGCATCGACGGAGTTTGGGATAACAACAATTTTCTTCCTTATATATTCGGGATATTGATTCACATATGACGGACATTGGACTGTAATACGCGACGCCATGCGGAAACTGTTGTAAGCAATGGTCTTTGCTCGCTTGTTGCTCATATAATCAAAACGGGAAGGGGCGTTGCGTTCCGCCGCTATGACAGGAACGCCCGTACCGACTGCACCTGTAACCAGACTCAAATATGCACCGTCCTGAAAGCCGATACCGACATCTATTTTGTGCGCTTATATAAGTCTATGAATGGCGTAATAACGTCTAATACGTTCTTTAAACACTGCCTTGATCTTTGCGCTTACCTTCGCAATGCGGTGCCACATGACACGATCATCCAAAGCGAACTTCATCTGGGCATCGGGTAAGTCCAGGGAAACAATATGCACTTGATGGCCACGCGCCGCCATTTCATTGGCCAGTCGGATACTTGCGCGTTCCACTCCACCAACAGTGTCATCATACTGACGATTCATTATAAGTATATTCATGCGAATTTCTTTCGCGCCATCTTCCATTCATGAAGCATTCTTTTTGGTGCAGAGCGCATAAATTGCTCTGCTGTCCAATCAGGGTACTTTAAAAATAATCTAATAAGAGCAAGAGCTGACCGAAGCCGCTGTTTCCCGAAATGATGATAACGAAGTTTTATCCAGTCCTTAGCATACTCATAACGGCGTACACTGCTAAAAAGATCTTTGTATTTCTCAACCAGTGCAAGTTCGCTGTTATACCCCACATCAGGACGCTTGTCTTGGCCAACGGATGCTGTTTGGATAACGACATCCTCTTCACAACCGATAAAATGTCCGCCTTTCATCGCAAGGCGTATCGCGAAATCGGTATCTTCTGTACGTCGCATTTGCGGATCGTATAGGCCGACCGCATCATAAACTTTTTTCGGCACCATCATGGAACAACCTGGGGTTCCGCTCCCGTAAAAAACCCCGCTCTCTCGTGGCATATAAAGCTGATACAAAATCAAATCCCTGCCGACAGGTACGCGAGGCCGCGATCCGATCGCCTTGAATGGCGCCCTGTATCCATTATCATATTGCTTGTAGCCGGACCCCCAACAGGCCAGCATTGTTACACCTGTAGCCGCCTCGTAACTTTTGATGCTACGATATTGCGTCGATATACGGTGCGGCATGCTGATGTCATCATCATCAAAAATAGCGATATAATCACCGGACGCATGAGTCACGATAGAATTTAACGCGCCGCCAACACCTGTGTTTTTTTTATGATTGATCAGTCGGGCATTAGGAATTCCTTTAAGGATATCCGCAACGATTTCAGCAGAGTTGTCAGACGAGCAATCATTTACGACTATGATTTCCGTGTTTGGGTAATCCTGCTTAAGGGCACTCTCGATCGCACGCGGAATTGTGTCCGCCGCATTGTAGCAGGTAATCCCTATGGTCACGAGCGGCAAGCTATTCATTATTCATTGCCCTTTACTGCCAGCTTACCTGAATGCCAGTCTTTGTATGCAGTTCGCGTTTTATAGGCTGGTAGTGACCATATGATTTTTTTGACGAACATTACAGGGTGACGGCAGAAAAGCCCGACCATACACGTAAGCATTTTACCCCA
>QFNK01000073.1 GCA_003240795.1 Micavibrio aeruginosavorus
TCGATGCAGTTCGATGAGGCGATGCGCGGATTTTCCTTCCGCTTCGACGCGCCGCTCGACATGCGCATGGACACCGAAAACGGTGAAACGGCGGCTGATATCGTCAACACGTATGAGGAAGAAGACCTCGCGAACCTGATCTACAAATACGGCGACGAGCGCAAGTCGCGCTATATCGCACGACGGATTGTGGAGCAAAGAAAGGCCGCGCCGATTGAAACGACGCTTCAACTCGCCGACCTTATCCGCGACGTTGTTTTCAAATCGCCCAAGGATAAAATCGATCCAGCCACGCGCACGTTCCAGGCGCTCCGCATTGCCGTGAATGATGAACTTGGGGAACTTTCCCGCGGTCTTGTTGCTGCTGAAAATCTCCTCAAGGAAGGCGGCCGTTTGATCGTCGTTTCCTTTCACTCGCTCGAAGACGGCATCGTCAAAAGCTTCCTCTATGAGCGCAGCGGCAAAACGCCTGCGCCGTCCCGCTACCTTCCTCCCTCCGCCAGCACGGTCCAGCCTTCCTTCGTGCTCTCCCCGAAAAAACCGATCGACCCCACCGACGCTGAAATCCAGCAAAATCCCCGTTCAAGATCCGCCCGCCTGCGCGGTGCCATCCGCACCGCCGCATCTTCCTTTGCCGTAAAGAATGAGGGACGCGCATGAAGATATTTCGCATCTCCAACATCCTTCTTCTTCTGGTCGCCGTTTCGTGCGGCGTTCTGTTGTTCTGGACGTCACAGGCGGTTCAGCAGAAGGAGAGCGAGCTTGCTGCCATCCGCAAGAACCTCAATCAGGAAAATGGCACGCTGCGCGTCCTGAGTGTTGAATGGGATTACCTGAACCGTCCGCAGCGCCTTGAGAAGCTCGCCGGTGAACTGCTCGGCATGAAGGCCGCAAGCGTCACGGAAATGGTCAAGAATATCGGCGAAATTCCGGAGCCAGTCATCGCCGCAACGGAATCCGAAATGTTCGAAGGCGGCATCATGCAGCCGGCATCGCTTTCGACCGCGCCCGCACCAGAAGCGAAAAAAATCGTTCAGTCTGCGACAAAAGACGTCGTCGTCATGCCGTCGGCTGCCGAGCGCCAGAGCTTTGACCGCCTGATCGAAAGCCTCGACACGGACGGTGCGCAATGAACCCGTTCAACCGTTCGAACATCAATTTTACAGGCCAGAAACGCTCCGCGCTCGACATGGCGCGCGGCCGTCTGGTTTTCCTCAGCCTGTTTTTCATCCTGTGCTACATCGTCGTCGCCGCGCGCGTCTTCGACCTGACCATCATTCAGGGGGAGATGAAGAAGAACGAGGAAACGGTCTCGTATCTTGAGGCTGAACCGCAGGCGCAAAAGAAACACCAGCGCGCCGACATTCTCGACCGCAACGGCGTGATCCTTGCGCGTTCCCTCAAAACGGCATCGCTTTACGCGGACCCTCTTGTCATCACGGACCCCAAGACCGTTGCCAAAGACCTGTCGAAGGTCTTCCCCGATCTTTCCTACGGCGACCTTTTGAAAAAGCTTCAGGAAAAAAAGCGATTCGTCTGGATCAAGCGCAACATCACGCCGGACGATCAGTATAAAATCCTTTATCTGGGTCATCCGGGTCTTTCTTTCGAAGAAGAAAACCGCCGCATCTATCCGCAGGGAAATCTGGTATCGCACATCGTGGGATATACCAGCGTGGACGGGAAGGGGCTCTCCGGCATGGAAGCCGGTTTCGACAAGCTCCTCAGCAAGAGCGATGAGCCGCTGACGTCCACGATCGATGTCCGTGTCCAGCACGCGCTGCGCCGTGAAATTGCCGGCGCGATGAAAAAGTTCAGCGGTATCGCGGGCGCAGGCGCGGTCATGGATATCAACACGGGCGAAATGCTGGCCGCCGTGTCGCTGCCGGATTTTGATCCGCATGAGGTCAATGCGAAAAACAAAGACGCGCTCTTCAACCGTCTGACGCTTGGTGTGTTCGAGCCGGGATCGACCTTCAAGCTCTTTACGACGGCCGCCGCCATCGAGCATGGCGCAAAAATGGATACGACTTACGACGCGCGCACACCGGTCAAGATAGGACGCTTTTCCATCAGCGATTACCATGCGGAGCGCCGCATTCTGACGCTGCCGGAAGTGTTCATGCATTCCTCCAACATCGGCTCCATCAAAATGGCGCAGGCGGTCGGCACGGATGATTTCAAGAATTTCCTCTCCGACCTCGGCCTGATGAAGGCACCGCAGATCGAAATTCCGGAAGTCGGCGCGCCGCTGGTGCCGAGCCCCTGGCATGAAGTCAACACGATGACGGCGTCCTTCGGCCACGGCATCGCTGTATCGCCGCTGCAGCTGGTCACGGCGTCCGCATCCATCATGAACGGCGGCATTCTGGTGCGCCCGACGCTGGTGATGGAAAGCGGTAAGGACAATGCAAAATCCAAAAGCGATGTGCGCGTCGTTTCCGAAAAAACCGCGCACAGAATGCGCCAGCTGATGCGCCTTGTCGTGACGGACGGAACGGCGCGGAAAGCAGATGTGCCGGGATACAATGTCGGCGGCAAAACCGGAACGGCGGACAAGACGAGCGGTAAAGGATATGACCGCGACAAGCGCCGCGCGTCCTTCATGGCGTTCTTCCCCGCCGAGGCGCCGCGCTATGCAGTCTACATCATGATCGACGAGCCGAAGGGTATCAAGGAAAGCTACGGCTACGCCACCGCCGGATGGGTCGCGGTTCCCGCCGTAAAGAATGTGATTGAATCCATGATCGCGATCGAGGGTCTGCGCCCGCAGGAAAACGACGAGCTTGGCGGCACGCTGACCGCTTACGTGAAAACACGTGAACAGATTGCAAAGGAGAGACAGGTTGCTGCTTTCTCAGATCATTGATAATCCGGCAAGGGACGTGGATGTTGGCGGCATTACCGCCGACAGCCGCGCCGTGCGTGAAAATTTCATCTATGCCGCTCTGCCCGGCAGCAAGACGCATGGCCGCGATTATATCGGTGACGCGCTCATGCACGGCGCGGGCGTGATCGTCGCCGAACACGGGACAAAGCTTCCGGAAGGGCAGGATGCGGTCCTGATCGAAACGGACAATGCGCGCCTGACGCTCGCAAAAATGGCCGCGCGTTTTTACGGCAAGCAGCCGGAGACCATTGTCGCCGTAACGGGTACGAGCGGCAAGACGTCGACCGTGAGTTTCACGCAGCAGCTATGGAGCCTGTGCGGCGTTCCTATGGCCGCTTCGCTCGGCACATTGGGCGTGCGCGCGCCGGGACTCTCGCGTTACGGATCACTGACCACGCCGGACACGGTATCCCTTCATGCGGAGCTGGCGGACCTTGCATCGGTTGGCATCACGCATCTGGCGATGGAAGCCTCCAGCCACGGTCTCGACCAGTTCAGACTGGACGGCGTGAAGATCAAGGCGGCGGCGTACACGAACCTTTCGCGTGACCATCTGGATTACCATCCCACGATGGAGGATTACTTCCAGGCAAAATCCCGCCTGTTTACCGACCTTCTGATCGACGGCGGCACGGCGGTATTGAACGCGGATGACGAATATTTCGGACGGATCGAGGCGATCTGTAAGCAGCGGAACCTGCGCGTCCTGTCTTACGGCGAAAACGGCGCGGACATCCGCCTTGCCGAACGCGCGCTTCAGCCGCATGGCCAGATGCTCAAACTCTCCGTCCTCGGGGAAGATTATGAAGTGCTCCTGCCGCTGGTCGGGAAATTCCAGACGATGAACGCGCTCTGCGCCCTCGGTCTGGTCTTGAGCGAAGGCGGTGAGGCATCGATGATCGTGCCGCAGCTGGCGCAGCTGCGCGGTGTTCCGGGACGGTTGGAGCAGGTTGTCGGTCATCCGGCGGGCGCGGGCGTATATGTCGATTACGCGCACAAGCCGGGCGCGCTGGAAGCGGTTCTCAACACACTCCGCCCGCACACGGACGGAAAACTAGTCTGCCTGTTCGGTTGCGGCGGCAACCGCGACGCGGGCAAACGTCCAATTATGGGGCGTATTTCTGCCGGCCTCGCCGACGTCACCATCGTCACGGACGACAACCCGCGCAGCGAAGACGCGCAGACGATCCGTCACGCAATCCTCGAAGGCGCGCCCGACGCGGTCGAGATCGGCGGACGCCGCGATGCGATCCGCTACGCCATTCAAAACCTGAACGAAGGCGACATCCTCGTTATCGCAGGCAAGGGGCACGAGCAGGGACAGATTGTCGGTGACATTGTCGAACCATTCGACGATGTGGCCGAAGCCGAGCAGGCAATCAACGATTTATTGAACAAGAAACTGAAGGCGTAAAGACTATGGGTGCATCGAACGTGATCTGGAGTGCAAAGGAAGCGGCCGCCGCAACGGGCGGAGAGGTCTTCGCCGACTGGACGGCCACGGGTGTGTCCATAGACAGCCGCACCGTCAAGCCGGGCGAGCTGTTTATCGCGATATCCGGCGACAACGGCGACGGCCACGCATATGTGGCCGATGCCATCAAAAAAGGTGCCGCCGCCGCCATCGTATCCGCGAAGGTTGAAGGCGTTTCGGATGAAAAATTGTTGATCGTTGCCGACACGTTCCGCGCGATGCAGGACTTGGGCAAAGCAGCGCGCGCAAGAACGGGCGCAACGGTGATCGGCGTAACGGGCAGCGTCGGCAAGACAGGCACGAAAGAACTTCTCGCCGCCGCGTTCGGCGCGCTGGGTCAGACGCATGCAAGCATCAAAAGCTATAACAACCACTGGGGCGTGCCGCTGACGCTGTCCAACATGAACGCCGGAAGCGATTACGGCATTTTCGAAATGGGAATGAACCACACAGGCGAAATCACGCCGCTGAGCGAGCAGGTTCGTCCCCACATCTCCATCATCACGACGATCGAGCCTGTCCATGTCGGCAATTTCGACAACGGCATCGAGGGCATCGCGGCCGCGAAAGCCGAGATACTCGACGGGATGGAGAAGGGCGCGAAAATCATCCTGAACCGCGACAACGACTGGTTCGACTATCTGCAATCCGCCGCGATGAAAAAAGGCGTGGAGGTTTTCTCCTTCGGCGAAAGCGAAGGGGCGGACGCGCGCCTTGTGGCCTGTATCGAGGCATCGAACGGTTCCCGCGTCACGGCAATGGTCGGGGACGAACAGGTGGATTACATCCTGCAAATCGCCGGACGCCATGTGGCGATGAATTCCCTGTCCGTCCTGATGGCGGTCAAGCTGGCGGGCGGCGACCTGCAAAAGGCGGCGAAAGCGCTGTCGAAGCTGGAGCCCATTCAGGGACGCGGCAAGCGCGAAACGCTGGATATCGGCGGACAGAAAAATCCGGTCACGCTGATCGATGAAAGCTACAACGCCTCTCCGGCCTCCATGCGTGCAGCGTTCAAGGTTCTGGCCCTGATAGACCCCGGCCGCGGCGGCCGCCGGATTGCGGTTTTGGGAGATATGCTGGAGCTGGGGGCAAATGCTGCACAGCACCATGCCGACCTTGCGCTTCCACTCAAAGCCGCTAATGTAGACCTCGTCTATACGTGCGGAAAGATGATGAAAAAACTGCACGAGTCTCTGCCCGCCAACCAGCGCGGCATACATAAGGACACCAGCGCGGAACTGGCGCAGATTGTCCCCGATGTGCTTGTTCCCGGGGATGTCGTCATGGTCAAGGGATCACTGGGCAGCAAGATGGGCACCGTCGTCGAGGCGCTGCGCTCGCTTCCTGAAATGAAAAAGAACAAAAAGGAAATTACGGGTTAATCCATGCTGTATTATCTGCTCGCGCCGTACGCGGAAGATTTCATTCTCTTCAACCTGTTCCGTTACCTCACGTTCCGGACGGGCGGCGCGGTAATGACGGCAATGGTTATCTGTTTCATCATTGGCCCCGGCATGATCCGCTGGCTGAAGAAAAAACAGAAAGAGGGACAGCCCATCCGTCAGGACGGCCCCGAAACGCATTTGAAAAAGGCAGGCACGCCGACGATGGGCGGCCTGATGATTTTGATTTCCGCCGGCATCTCCGTTCTGCTCTGGGCGGATTTCGCAAACCCTTATGTCTGGATCGTCGCGGGCGTCATCATCGGCTACGGCTTGATCGGCGCGGCGGATGATTACGCGAAGCTGACGAAACGCAGCCATCATGGCGTTCCCGGCAAGATCAGGCTTCTCTTTGAATTCGGCATCGCGTCCTGCGCGGTCGCCGCCTATCTGCATTTTACGCCGAACGACATCGACACCGGCCTTGCCATCCCGTTCATGAAAGACTTCCTCGTGCCGCTCGGCTTTGCGTTCGTGCCGTTTGCGATGCTCGTGATTGTCGGCTCCAGCAACGCGGTGAATTTGACGGACGGCCTGGACGGACTCGCCATCGTTCCGGTGATGATCGCCGCCGCGTGTTTCGGCCTGATCACATATTTCGTTGGTAACGCGGTTTATGCACCGTATCTCGGCATCACCTTTATTCAGGGAACGGGGGAGCTGGCCGTTATCTGCGGCGCGCTGATAGGCGCGGGAATAGGGTTCCTCTGGTTCAACGCGCCGCCCGCGATGGTGTTCATGGGTGATACCGGATCGCTCGCCATGGGTGCTGGACTCGGCGCGATGGCGGTCGTGGCGAAGCACGAGCTGGTCCTTTTCGTTATAGGCGGTTTGTTCGTGCTGGAAACGGTATCGGTGATCGTTCAGGTAGCATCGTTCAAACTGACCGGACGCCGCGTTTTCGCGATGGCGCCGCTGCACCACCATTTTGAGAAAAAAGGATGGTCGGAGCCGACCATCGTCATACGCTTCTGGATCATCGCCATGATCCTCGGCCTGATCGGACTAGCAACACTGAAACTCAGATGATTGACACAACGCCGTACTGCAACAGCCTGAATGGAAAACCCGTTGCCGTATTCGGCCTTGGGGTTTCGGGGCTGGCGACGGCAAAGGCGCTCCTGCGCGGCGGTGCGGACGTCCATGCGTGGGATGACGACGAGGACAAGCGCAAGACCGCGGCAGACGCAGGCATAAAAATCGAAAATTTTCTGGTCGGCGGATTGCCGGGTTACGGGGCGCTTATCCTCTCGCCGGGCGTTCCCCTTCATTATCCCGAACCGCACCGCGCCGTAGCACGTGCGCGCGAGCAGGATGTCGAAATCATCGGCGACCTTGAAATCCTGCACCGCTGTCATCCGGGCTGTAAAATCATCGGCATCACCGGTACGAACGGCAAATCGACGACCACCGCGCTTGTCACCCATATCCTTAAAGACTCCGGCATCGACGTGGTATCGGGCGGCAATATCGGTACGCCCGTGCTGGAAATGGACTTGCCGAAAGATCCGAAGGGATTTATCGTGCTGGAGGTTTCATCGTACCAGATGGATTTGTGCCCGACATTCCGTCCCGATATTGCGGTGCTTCTCAACATCACGCCCGACCATATCGACCGTCACGGCACGATCGAACTGTACGCGCTGGCCAAGGAACACATGTTCGAAGGTTCGGGCCTTGCCATTTGCGGCGTCGATGACGAATACAGCGCCGCGATTTACGATCGTGTGAAGCGCAAGGACGAACGCCGCATGGTACCGCTCTCCGTCAGGAAAGAGCCGGAGCATGGAATATTCGCGCGCGCAGGCAAACTGATCGACGCGAGCGGCGGAGAAGAGCGCGAGATCGCCGACATCTCCTTCATCCCCGCGCTGCCCGGCCTGCACAACCAGCAAAATCTTTGCGCCGCCTATGCCGTGTGCCGCGAGGCAGGCATAGCGCCGGAGCAGATCATCGCCGCCGCCAAGACCTATGAAAGCCTTCCGCACCGCCAGAAACTGGTGCGCGTCATAAACGGTGTTGCCTATGTGAATGATAGCAAGGCGACGAACGCGGAAAGCACGGCACGCGCGCTGTCCTGTTACAACAAC
>QFNK01000074.1 GCA_003240795.1 Micavibrio aeruginosavorus
ATAGTTTTGCGGGGTATGGACGGGCGGGGCAGTCTTGCCCGAAGGCGTCCGGCGATGCTAAAAACAAGCATACCGTTTTAAAAATCGTTCAGGGCGGGCGCTCCACCTTCTACTGCCCGGCGTGCCAGAAATAGAAAGGCAATCGGCGACATGACCATAAGAATGCCTTTGATCCTGCCCCTTGTGCTCTCGCTTTTTGTCTTTGTCGCCCTGCCTGGCTTTCCCATGGCGGCGGAAGAGCGGTTCTTCGAGGCGCTTTACGATGTCCCCGTCATGCCCGGCATGGAGGAGGTCCCGGGGCAATCCATGCTCTTCGACAAGCCGGACGGCCGCATTGCTGTGGTTGTTGCCGCCACCAAGGTTGCAAAACCGGCCGAGGTCTCGGCCTTTTATGATGAGACCTTAACCCAGATGGGGTGGAAAAAAGTCGGGGTAAATCAATATCTTCGGGGTGAGCAGCGCCTTGGTATAAAGATCGAGGGTGCGACCAGGGCATCCGTGGTTAATTTCACCCTGGAACCCAGGGGCGCCACACCTGCCGGAAAATAAGGTTTGGCTTGACAATGAAGGCCTTGCACGCGTAAAACTGCCCGACTTGGCGGTTCTTTGAAGGTCCGCCGCATTCCTTATGCTTGAAAGGAATGCCCGAACAATAATTTAAAGGACACGAGATTAAAGAAAATGGCAAACCACGCTTCAGCTAAGAAAAGAATTCGCACCAACGCACGTCGCAACGAAATCAACACAGCTCGTACGAGCCGCGTTCGCACCTTCATCAAAAAGGTCGAAGCTGCAATCGCAGGTGGTGACGCGAAGGCCGCAACCGAAGCTCTCCGCAATGTTCAGCCTGAACTTCAGCGCGGCGTTGCTAAAAACGTAATAAACAAAAACGCAGCGGCACGCAAAATGTCCCGTCTGTCCGCACGCGTTAAGGCGCTTGTAAAAGGCGCATAACTTTCATCCGGCCTTTAGTTTAAAGGCGTTTGATTGATGCATGGTAAAAAGAATTATTTGGCTCGAAGAAACTAATCTTCGAGCCAAATTTGTTTGTGGCCACCTGTCAACGATTAAAAAAAATCTTTTTTTATCCAGACGTATTTTTTGGGATTGAAAGTCTAAAAAATTCGTTCTAGGGTCTGTGAATAACCAATCAAAAAAACCTGTGGGCGGAACAAGAGTGAAGCAAACGCGGGGCAAAAACTGAAGCGATCGATGCATGTGAATGTCTCGAATGCGGCAGTATCTAGAGGACTAAATTTAATACCCATATTGGGAAAAGAGTTGAGTTTTGGGGGAAGGAAACTTTGCCCTGGGTGCTTTTGCGCGCCCATGCGGTAAAGATACTATACACCATAAATTTTCGCCGATTTCGCACGAAAGGCTGCAAAGAAAATGCTTCTTTGCAAGGGGGATCCTTTTGCTTTTTCGCCGTGAAAGCGGACCTATGATGAACATTTTGTCTTATTAAGTGGAGAGAAATATAAATGTCAGAACCAACGGGTCATTCAAACGTCACGGCATTCCAAACGGAATCCTTTGCGCCTCCGGCTGAAATCCTGCGCGCATGGGAAGCTGTTTACGGCGAACTGCGTGAAGAATTCGGCGAAGCCGTATTCCGCAGCTGGCTGAAGCCTTTGACGCTTCAGGCTTACTATCACAATACACTTGAAGTATCCGTTCCGACCCGTTTCATGCGCGACTGGATTCAAACGCACTACGCCAAGCGCATCCTCGAAATGTCCATGGCGAAGTATGGTGAGATTTCACGTCTGGAGATCGTCGTTGTTCAGGCCACGCAAAATGTTGCCGCCGACAAAACGGAAGAAACGAAAACTGCAAAAAGCAACGACAACAAAACCGTTGCCGTCGCCATGGATGACCCGTTTGACCTGGCGTCCCCGCTCGATGCCCGCTTTACATTCGACTCCTTTGTTGTCGGTAAGCCGAATGCGCTGGCCCATGCCGCCGCGCGCCGCGTCGTTGAAAGCGCGTCCGTTCCGTTCAACCCGCTCTTTATCTATGGCGGCGTCGGTCTCGGCAAAACGCACCTGATGCATGCGATCGCCTGGACGATGAAAGAAAATCACCCGAACAAGCGCGTGATGTACCTTTCTGCCGAAAAATTCATGTACCAGTTCGTCCGTGCGATCCGCTCCAACGACACGATGGCGTTCAAGGAATTCTTCCGCTCCGTTGACGTCCTGATGATCGACGACATTCAGTTTATCGCCGGCAAGGAATCCACACAGGAAGAATTCTTCCACACATTCAATGCTTTGGTTGATCAAAACAAACAGATCATCATTTCCGCCGACAAGGCGCCGAGCGATCTGACGGGTATTGATGAGCGTCTGCGTTCCCGTCTTGCATGGGGTCTGGTCGCCGATATCCAGCCATCCACGTATGAACTGCGCCTCGGCATTCTTCAGGCGAAACGCAAGCAGCTGAACGCCAACGTGCCGGATGCGGTTCTTGAATTCCTCGCGCTGAAGGTTGTTTCCAACATCCGCGAACTTGAAGGCGCCCTGAATCGTATCGTTGCGCATTCCGATGTCGCAAAACAGGCGATTACGCTGGAATCCACGCAGGAAGTCCTGCAGGATCTGCTCCGCTCCCACGACCGCCGCATCACGATTGACGAGATCCAGCGCAAAGTGGCCGAGCACTACAATATCCGCCTCGCCGACATGCACTCCGCCCGCCGTTCGCGCAACGTTGCCCGTCCGCGTCAGGTTGCAATGTTCCTCGCGAAACAGCTTACGGCCCGTTCCCTGCCGGAAATCGGACGCAAGTTCGGCGGCCGCGACCACACGACCGTCATGCACGCTGTCCGCAAGGTTGAGGAGTTGAGCCAGGAAGACGTTTCCTTCGCTCAGGACGTTGAAATCATCAAGCGCGCGCTGACCGGCTGATAATCATCAACCGAAGACGCGTTGCGGCAAAATAAGGGGTTGGGGCTTATCAGGCATAAGCCCCATCGCCGTTTTCAGGTCGTAAAGCATAAGATTATATCCCAGCAGAATGCTGCCCGCATGCGCGTGCGCTTCTTTGCGGAGACGGGCGTCTTCGATGGGAAGGCTGGGAACTTCGCGTGTTCTGTAATCGATAAAATCGGCCAGATATTCGGGGTGGTGGCCATATAGAGTAACACTCCCACATCCGTTTTTTGGCGGGATCTGTATGCCCATTACGACATCTTCGCCTGTCACGGGGTGGCGCGCGACAGCAACGGGGGAAGCGTCCGGAGGCATGTCATCCAACGGAAAATACGGCCCGCAGCAATAAAGGGAATGGAACGTCTTCCCCGTGGCCGGATGGTAGAGGGGAATGATGGCGGCGGAATCGCTGCGCCCGGTAAAATCGTTGGGCGTAAATCCTGCCGCCGCGCCGAAACTCCTGCGCGGATATAGCCCGAATCCTTCGCCCTGACGTTTGTAGTTGTAGGCGCCTGTGAATTCCACATGGTCCCATCCGATAAACGCGCCGCCGCAATAACCGGCGAAATGAACGCCCGCCTGATGCGCGTCGCGGATAATGTCCTTGCGGAATATGCCGTCCGGGGAAAGGGCGCTGCGAAAAATGGTGGACTCCGCCCCGCCGAAGATGATCGCGGCGGCATTACCGATCCATTCGCCTTTCAGGATGTCTTCGGCAAAGATCGGGGCGGCTTTCATCCCGTTCTTGGCGAACGGAACGCCGAAATTCCGCAGCATCATCGACAGCACCGATGATTGCCGCCTTTCGCCGTTATAGATATAGACCGTGTCCTTCATCGCGCCGCACAATAACCAAAGCCGCAAGACCGCGCAAGTTGGCCGTCCGGCGCCCTCAAAGAACGGTGAAAAACTGCTGAAAATGGCTTGGCAGAAGGGCGCTCTGTGCTATAGTCGGACTATCCAAAGCACATACTATGTAATTCTTTTTAGCAAAGAGCTGGAAGGCTATTTTATGAAGATCACAATCGACCGCGCCGCCCTGTTGAGAGCCCTGAACCACGTGCAGTCCGCCGTGGAACGCCGCACGACGATCCCGATTTTGTCCAATGTCCTGATGAAGGCGGAAGACGGTGTGCTCAGCCTCGCCACGACCGACATGGATCTCGAAATCAACGAAGCCGTTGCCGCGAATGTTGAAAAATCCGGCGCGACCACCGCGCCGGCCGCCACGCTCTTCGATATCGTCAAAAAGCTTCCCGAAGACTCTGCGGTTGTTCTTGAGCTCGATGGCTCCGGCAATCAGATGACGGTAAAGGCCGGCCGATCGAATTTCCGCCTGGCCTGCCTTCCGACGACGGAATTCCCTGAAATCGGCACCGGCAATCTGCCAACGACTTTCTCTATTCCTGCGAATGAGCTGCGCGCACTGATCGACCGCACCAAATTCGCAATGTCCACGGAAGAGACGCGTTATTACCTGAACGGTATTTACCTGCACGCCGCCGACAACAACGGTGTTGCCGTTCTCCGCGCTGTCGCAACGGACGGGCACCGCCTTGCACGTTTTGAAATGCCGCTTCCCGACGGTGCCGACGGTATGCCGGGCATCATCATTCCGCGTAAGACGGTCGGCGAACTCCGCAAACTTGTGGAAGAGGCGGGCGATGCTATTCAGGTATCCTTGTCCGAAGGCAAGATCCGTTTCGCCTTCGACCATATCGTCCTGACGTCCAAACTGATCGACGGCACGTTCCCGGATTATCAGCGCGTCATTCCGAAAAACAACGACAAGATCGTCGAAGTCAATCCAAAGGCCTTCAGCCGCGCGATCGACCGCGTATCCACGATTTCCGATGGAAAGTCACGCGCTGTAAAGATCTCCTTCAACGGCAAGACGATGACGCTGTCCGCGAATTCGCCCGAAGCCGGAAGCGCGACCGAGGATCTGGAGATCAACGGAAACGACAACATGGAAATCGGTTTCAACGCGAAATACCTGATGGACATTACCAGCCAGATCGAAGGCGACGGTTGCCGCCTGACGCTTGCCGACGCCGCGTCACCGACGATTATTGAGGATGCAGGCGACTCTTCCGCGCTCTACGTCCTGATGCCGCTGCGCGTCTAATTGTTGTAGAACGCATATAAATTTATTTAAGAGCACGGAAAAACCGTGCTCTTTTTCTAGGAAAATCCGCGAGCGGAACACACACATAAATGTCCTTCATCCAGTCCCTCCAGCTTCATAACTTCCGCTGCTATGACAGCGTGCGTATGGACGGGCTGCATCCGGGGCTTGTTGTTCTGACGGGCGCGAACGGTGCGGGGAAAACCAATATTCTGGAGGCTGTCTCCCTTTTGACGCCGGGGCGCGGACTGCGCGGTGCGTCCAATGAAGATATGCAGAAAAAAGGCGCTGCTGCCGGCTGGGCCATTGCGTCCGTGGTTGAAACGGGCGGTGCATCCGTGCAGATAGGCACCGGGCTCGAAGAGCTGGGCGCAAAGCGCGGTGTCAGGATCAACGGCGTTTCCGCCAAATCGCAAATAGCTTTGGCGGATTATCTTTCAGCCATCTGGCTGACGCCGCAGATGGACAGGATTTTTATCGACACCGCGGGCGGCCGCCGCCGCTTTTTCGACAAGCTGGTTTTTGCGTTCGATTCCTCCCACGCGGGGCGCGTCACGCGCTATGAAAACGCGATGTCGCAACGCTCTAAATTGCTGCGGGAGCAGTACAGCGATCCTGTCTGGCTGGCGGGGCTGGAATCCCAGATGGCGGAAACGGGTGTGGCGATTGCAGCGGCAAGGCTGGAGTTTGTGCGCAAATTACAGCGTGCCTGTGATCTTGCTCATGAAAACGAGGAAGGTTTTTTCCCGAAAGCGCGTCTGCATCTTTCCGGCACCGTAGAGGAATTGCTCGGACGCGCGCCGGCCGTCGAGGTTGAGGAGATGTTCGCCTATCAATTGAAGCAATCCCGCCCGCGTGACGCGGAAACCGGCGGCGCGGCGACAGGCCCGCACAAAGGTGATCTGCTGGTGCGTTTTGCAGCAAAGGACATGCCCGCGGATCAGTGCTCGACGGGGGAGCAGAAGGCCCTTCTCATTGGTATTATTCTTGCCCATGCACGACTGTTAAAAGCCGAAACGGGCGCGCCGCCGATCCTTTTGCTGGACGAGGTCGCGGCGCATCTGGATGAAAACAGGCGTGCCGCTTTGTTCGATCTTTTGATCGCAACGGGCGGGCAGGTGTGGATGACAGGCACGGACAAATCCCTCTTTTCCGCGGCCGAAAACCGCGCGCAGTTCCATGCCGTCGAAGCGGGACGTATTGCCCTCAAAAACGGCTAAAAAAATCATTTTAGAACAATCGGTTGCATTGTTGAAAAACCGCCTGCAAAACCTATTTTTCTATAGGATGCAAGGGGGGCGCATGCTATAAAAATCCCTTAATCCCGAGGGTCATTTTTATCATGAGTGAAGCAGCAAAAAAGATGGATTCAGAAAACACGCAGCAGGCTGAATACGGCGCAGAATCGATCCGCGTTTTGAAAGGTCTCGATGCTGTTCGCAAACGTCCCGGGATGTATATCGGCGATACCGACGACGGTTCCGGCCTTCACCACATGGTGTACGAAGTTGTCGACAACGCGATCGACGAAAGCCTTGCCGGACATTGCGACCGCGTCGATGTGATTATCAATGCCGAAGGTTCTGTGACCGTGCGCGATAACGGCCGCGGTATTCCGGTCGACATCCACAAGGAAGAGGGTGTTTCCGCCGCGCAGGTTATCATGGTGCAGTTGCACGCGGGCGGTAAGTTCGACCAGAACTCCTACAAGGTATCCGGCGGTTTGCACGGCGTGGGTGTTTCCGTCGTGAACGCGCTTTCTGAAAAGCTGGACCTCAAAATCAAGCGTCAGGGTAAAGAATGGGCCATGACGTTCCGTCACGGCGAAGCGGAAGAGGACCTGAAGCCTATCCGTGATCTGGAGCCGGGCGAGCGTAACGGAACCGAAGTGACGTTCCTGCCGTCTACCGAAACATTCACGTTCGTCGAATTCGATTTTGAAACGCTGGAAACGCGTCTGCGCGAACTGGCGTTTTTGAATTCTGGCGTAAACATCTACCTGACCGATCTGCGCGGTGAGGAGCAAAAGCAATCACATTTCAATTATGTCGGCGGTATTCAGAGTTTTGTCGAATATCTCGACCGCAACAAAAAGCCTATTATCAAAGCCCCCGTTTCCGCTTTGTATGAGGAAAACGGCATAACGGTCGAATGTTCGCTCGAATGGACGGATGCATACCATGAGACAATGTTGTGCTTTACCAACAATATTCCGCAGCGCGACGGCGGTACCCACCTTCAGGGTTTTAGAAACGCGCTGACACGCGTTCTGAACAGCTATGCCGAAGACAAGGGGCTTTTAAAGAAAGAGAAGATCAAGCTTTCCGGCGAAGACATGCGTGAAGGCCTGACATGCGTTCTTTCCGTCAAGGTTCCTGATCCGAAATTCTCCTCGCAGACGAAAGACAAGCTGGTCTCCAGCGAAGTCCGCCCGGTTGTTGAAGCTGCAATCAACGAGCGTCTGGGAACCTGGTTCGAAGAAAATCCGGCCGAGGGTAAGGCAATCGTCGGCAAAATCATCGAGGCCGGCCTCGCACGCGAAGCCGCACGGAAGGCGCGCGAACTGACGCGCCGTAAAGGTGTGATGGATATTTCCAATCTGCCAGGAAAACTGGCCGACTGCCAAAGCCGCGATCCCGCGGATTCCGAAATCTTCATCGTCGAGGGGGACTCCGCTGGCGGTTCCGCGAAACAGGCGCGTGACCGCAAGAACCAAGCGATCCTGCCTTTGCGAGGTAAAATTTTGAACACGGAACGCGCACGTTTTGACAAGATGCTCGGCTCCGAACAGGTCGGTACGCTGATCACCGCGCTTGGCACGGGCATT
>QFNK01000075.1 GCA_003240795.1 Micavibrio aeruginosavorus
GAGGTGCGCCGTCAGTTCCGCGAGATCCCGGGCATCATGGAAGGCACGGCCAAGCCGGAATACGGCACGGCTGTCGACCTTCTGACGAAGGCGGCGATCAAGGAAATGATCGTGCCGTCGCTTCTGCCGGTTCTGGCTCCTGCGGCTTTGTTCGGCATCGTGTACTGGATCGCGGGTCTTGAGTCTGCCCTGCAGGCGCTGGGCGCGTTGCTCCTCGGCACGATCGTAACGGGCCTGTTCGTTGCCATCTCGATGACATCGGGCGGCGGCGCATGGGACAATGCGAAGAAGCTCCTCGAAGAGCGCGGCATGAAAGGCACGGAAGCCCACAAGGCGGCCGTCACCGGCGACACGGTCGGCGACCCGTACAAGGACACGTCCGGCCCTGCGGTGAACCCGCTGATCAAGATTGCCAACATCGTGGCCATCCTGTTGGTCGCCATTGTGGCCAAGCTGATCGCCGCTTAACGCGGTTCACAAATAAAATTCAAAAAAGCCCTGTGCAAACAGGGCTTTTTCTTTGTATGGGTATGGCGATGACGCAGGTTCAACTTTCTATCACCGCGCTTGGCGCGGGCGGCGACGGTATCGCGCATGACGCGGACGGGCAGCCCGTATTCGTGCCGCTTTCGGTCACGGGTGATGTTGTGCTTGCGGAAGTCGATGCGGAGCGCCGTGGAAAGATCACCGAAATTATCGAAGCGTCACCGAACCGCACAGCGCCGCCATGCAGGCATTTCGGTATCTGCGGTGGCTGCGCGCTCCAGCATGTGAAGGATGACGCGTACCGCGCGTTTAAGGTCGATGCGGTGACGCAGGTCTTGCAAAGGAACGGCATCACGCTGCCTGAAACAGTGGAAACAGTGTTTATTCCTGCTAGAACGCGCCGCCGCGCAAATTTCGCCGCACGGGTGGTGAAGGGGCGCGTCATCATCGGTTTTCACGAGCGCAAGTCAGCGAATGTGCGCGATGTTCCTGATTGCCTTCTGATTACCGAGGACGTCAGACACATCATGGAGGGGATCAGGCCTTACCTTCGCGATATTGCGGGTGCAGGCGGGCGCATGGATGTTCTGGTGCAATGCGCCGACGGGCAGGCGGAGGTCGGCCTGACCGGAAAGATTGCACCGGGATGGGAGGCGCAGCAGGCGCTCTCTGACGCGCTGCGCACCCTCGATCTGTCGCGCATATCGATACGTGCCCGTGATTACGAAGCGTATGAAATCCTGCTTGAGGCGAAAGGTTTTTACAAAAGCTTCGGCGGGCTTCGCGCGAAACTTGCGCCGGGCGCATTTTTGCAGCCGAGTGCGGAAGGCGAGCGGGCCCTTTCAGATATCGTCATCCGCGGTGCGGGTGACGCGCGGCGCATCGCCGATTTGTTCTGCGGCAACGGAACCTTTACGGGACCATTGCTTGACGGGCGTGAAGTGACGGCCGCGGATTTTGCGCCCGATGCGATTGCGGCGTTAAGGGAGGCTGGTGCGAATGCGCATCTTCGCAACCTGTTCAAAAACCCGCTTGATCCGTTCGAGCTGGAAGACCGGGATTGCGTGATCCTTGACCCGCCGCGTGCGGGGGCGCAGGCGCAGGTAGAAATGCTTGGCAAGACGAAAGTTCCGCATATCGTTTACGTGTCCTGCAACCCGCAAAGCTTTGCACGGGACGCGGTCATATTGCGGGATGGCGGATACACGCTGTCGGCATTAACCATTGTCGATCAGTTCATATGGTCGGCGCATACTGAAATTATCGGTATTTTCGATCGTTCGTTGACATAGGTTTATGTTGGTGGTTGGTTGTGGGAATGAAGTACGATTTTATGAGTTCCTGCAGCACTGTGCCGCTTCCCGAACAGGCAGCATTCCTGCGTGCCACCCGTAATGTCAAAGCTATCCTCCGATTGCGCGATGCGTCCGATACATTGAATTTCCTTCAGGGGGATTACGCGCATGAATTGGGATCGTCTATAATATCAAGTCATTCGAACATGCACCGCGTTGACCGCGAGATATTTTCCGGTTTTGTCGGTGCGACGCTTGAGGAAATAAGGCTTGAGCAGGAACGAATGTTTTACAACGCACAAAAACGCGGGAAGCCTGCCGATATTCCGGCGGCGACGAAACGCATATGCGCGTGTTTTCAAGAGGCCGCGCCCCTGATGGTCCTTGCCGCAGTGTCACTGCGCGACCGGGTCATCAGGCCGGAGAGTTTGAAACACGCACTATAGGACGGCTACAGGTTGCCGCCGGCAGTGTCCGCGGCGCTGCCCTTTTTGTTGCTGTTGAAGCGGCCCACATTCCCGAGAAGTTGTTCGACCACGCCGATTTCGTTTCCTGTTGTCGGTGTCTTGCGGCGGACGCGGGGGACGTTGATCTGGTCTGCATCGACATTATCGACGGTCTCCACCACGCCTTCGGGGTCAAAGGCGACGACGATGACTTTCTTGTCCACGACCTTGGGATCGAAAATTCCGGTTTTCTCGGTTTTCTGGCCGATATAGTACCAGACATTCTCGTCAAACGGCGCCTGCGTCGTTGGAGAGCCGAGGGATTTCAGGACGTTGGTGCGTGTGCTGACACCAGGCACGATTTCGGCGAGGCGGTAGTCTTCCACGATGTTTCCGCGTGTTGCCTGAGTCGGCGTGCAGCCTGTACCCGCAAGGGCGGCGCAAAGGGCGAGGGCGCAAATTCCAAAAGCCGGTCTGTTCATATTGTGTTAATCCCGTTTTTTCCTATATATGTCATAGAGAATAAGAAGATGTTTGTGAAGAATTTATGATGATTTTTGCTTGGCTTGAAAAACGTAAGGCGCGCAAGGCCGCCGCCGCAGGATTGTACCAGTCGATTGTGGCGCAGTCCAGAAACCCTGTTTTTTTTACCCGTATGGGGGTGCCGGACACGATGGACGGGCGTTTCGACCTGCTGACGCTCCATGCTTCGCTGGTTCTGATGCGCCTACGGACTTTGGGTAGCGATGGCGCCAAACTCTCGCAGGCGGTGTTCGATCAGTTGCTTTTGTCGCTTGAAGAGGCGCTGCGCGAGGCGGGTATCGGTGACGTCGGCGTGCCCAAGCATATGCGTAAAATGGTCAAGGCCTTCAACGGGCGTGTCCATGCGTATGAAGCCGCGCTCGCGCAAGGCGGAGATGCGGTCGTTTCTTCCCTTGTACGCAATGTTTACCGCGGCAGCGATTCTGGCCCGGCGTCGCATGAACTGGCGGCGTACACCGTCGCCATGCATGACGCGGTCGGCAGGCAGGCGCTTGAGGAATTTGCGGAGGGGCGCATTGCGTTTCCGGCCGCGGAGCAATTTTCAGCAGAGGTGTATCATGCCCAAGCAGTATAAGTCCGGGCCGGCCGAATGGTCGTTCCTGGTAGAGGTCGACAAAAATGATTCAACGGCCAAGAGCATTACGTTCGAAGCGGACGCGGATGAGCGTGCCGACCTCGCGCGGCGGCTGGGCATTGTATCCGTTGAGCGCGCGGCGGCGACCGTGACCCTCCAGCGGGTCGGCGGCGGCATCGTCCATGCGATAGGATTCGTGCGCGCCGATGTGACGCAGAGCTGTGTCGTGACGCTTGCGCCCGTGCCGGACCATGTCGAAGAAGAGTTCGAGGGGTGGTTCGGTGATAAGACCAATGCCGTGTCCTTCGTCCGCGCCCGTCAGGAGCGCGAGGCCAAAAAAGGTCATATAGAAGCGGAAATCCTGGAAGAGAGCATTGATCCGGAGCCGATCGTCAACGGCAAGGTCGATGTGGGCGAACTGGCGACGCAATTCCTGTCGTTGGGCCTGAATCCTTATCCTCATGCGGAGGGCGTGGTTCATAGCGTAACGGACGAAGACGCCCCCAAGGACGAAGACGGGGCAAACCTTCGCCGCAACCCGTTCGAGGCGCTCAAGGACTGGAAGGAAAAACGATAACCCGATGTAATTGTTCGGTTATTTATCGTTTTTTGGCTAATTCGGGTTGGTTTTGCTGTAAATTCTCCGCGTGACCATCCTGCTGCCGCCCGAAAGGGAGGCCGCGAAATTCATCTTTTCCTTGCGCCTGTGCCGGAATTTATGTATCACAAGCCCCGAGATTCAAATTAAGGAACTAAGACAATGGCTGTACCTAAGAGAAAAACGAGCAAATCCAAGCGCAACATGCGCCGTTCGCACCACGCGCTGACCGCGACCAACTGGGTCGAGGACACGAGCACGGGCGAACCTGTTCGCCGTCACCACGTCGACCTGAAAACCGGCACGTACAAAGGCCGTCAGGTTGTGGAAGCACGCGACTAATTGACAAAGACTTATCAAACTGCGAGTTTTGGTTAATCTTGTTTGACCGGAACTCGCAGTTTTTATTTTACCCATCCCATGACATATAGCCAGACGATTGCCCTCGATGCGATGGGCGGAGACTACGGGCCCGAAATTATCATTCCGGGCGCGGCGGCGGCGCTTTTAAAAATTCCCGGCACGCAATTCCTGTTTTTCGGTGACGAGGCGAAGATTGCGCCTGTCCTCGCACAGCATGCGGCGCTGAAGGCCGTGAGCCAGATCGTTCATACCGACAAGAAAATCTCCGGCAGCGACAAGCCTTCCACGGCGATCCGCAACAGCAAGGATTCGTCCATGCGTCTTGCGATCGAGGCGGTCAAGGACGGGCGGGCGCATTCCGTTGTGTCGGCGGGCAATACGGGCGCGCTGATGGCTTTGTCCAAGATGATCCTGAAAACGCTTCCCGGTATCGAGCGTCCGGCGATTGCAAGCGTTTTTCCATCGGTAAAAGGATCGACCGTTATGCTCGATCTCGGCGCGAATTTGGAATGCGATGCGGATGTCCTGGTGCAGTTTGCCTTGCTCGGCGCCGTTTATGCGCGCGTGGTCATGAACATTGAAAATCCGACTGTCGGGCTTTTGAATGTCGGTACGGAAGACATGAAGGGGCACGAGGAAGTACGCGCCGCCGCGGCCATTTTATCGCAGATGAAATTCTGCGGACATTATCATGGCTTCGTCGAAGGCAATGATATCACCAAGGGTACGGTCAATGTCGTCGTAACGGACGGATTTACAGGCAACGTCGCCCTAAAAACCGCAGAAGGCGTAGGCAAATTTACATCGCAGATACTGAAAGAGGCGTTTAAATCCTCGCCTCTGGCGATGGTGGGATATCTTCTTTCCGCCGGAGCGATGGCAAAGGTCAAGGCGAGGCTCAACCCGTCCAAATATAACGGCGGCATGTTCCTGGGGCTCGACGGCGTTGCGGTGAAGAGCCACGGCAGCAGCGATGTCGAGGGGACGGAGAACGCGATCCTCGTCGCCGCAAATCTTGTCCATAACGGATTTAACAAGCGCGTCGCCGCCGAGGTCGCGCAGGCGGGGCTTGCCGGCAAGACCGCACAAACACCAGACAACGGGGCATCAGCCGCACAATGACACGCAAATCCTTTATCGCCGGTACGGGATCGTACCTGCCGCCAAAAGTCCTGACCAATGCAGAGCTGGAAAAGATGGTCGATACCACGGATGAGTGGATCGTCCAGCGTAGCGGCATTCGTGAGCGTCACATTGCGGGCGAGGATGAAACGACGGCGACGATGGCAATTCAGGCAGCGCGCCGCGCACTGGAGTCGTCAGGACTGCGCCCCGATGAAATCAACGGCATTATCGTCGCGACGACGACGCCGGATTCCACTTTTCCCGCAGTTGCCGTAAAGGTTCAGGCGGCGCTCGGCATCGGGCCGTGCCCGGCGTTCGACGTGCAGGCGGTTTGCTCCGGTTTCGTCTACGCGCTTTCCACGGCGGATTCGTTTATTCGCACAGGGCTTGCCTCGACAGTGCTTGTCATCGGTGCGGAGAAAATGTCTTCCATCGTTGACTGGAACGACCGTACGACGTGCGTTTTGTTTGCAGATGGCGCGGGCGCTGTCGTGCTCGACACGCGCGATACGGAAGAGGGCGAGGGGCTGGAAGGTCAGGGTATCCATTCGACGCACCTGTACGCGAACGGCGAGGGCAAGGATCTGCTCTATGTCGATGGCGGGCCGGGGACTACGGGGCTTGCCGGACATATCAAGATGGAAGGTAAGGAAGTGTTCAAACACGCCGTCACCTATCTTGCCGATATCGTCGCAGAGGTTCTCGCGCACAATCATATTCATCCGGATCAGATTGACTGGCTGGTGCCGCACCAGGCGAACATCCGCATCATCGAATCGACGGCGAAAAAGCTGAACATGCCCATGGACAAGGTTGTCGTGACCATCGACCGCCATGGAAACACGTCCGCGGCCAGCATTCCTCTGGCTCTCGACGAGGCCGTACGCGACGGCAGAATCCAGCGCGGACAGCTGGTTCTGGCAGAGGCGATGGGCGGCGGACTGACATGGGGAGCGGCCCTTTTCCGCTTCTAAAACTGCCGTTTTTTCGTTAACTCTTTACTTTCATTGGATATTTTATATCTCTTTTGTTGACCCTTTGTTTTCAAGGGGTTACAATGGGACATACGAAATGAAAGGATGGATACCATGAGCGAACGCACGCTGACACGCGCCGATCTGGCCGAAGCCGTCTACGAACAGGTAGGACTTTCCCGCAATGAATCGTCCGATCTCGTCGAGCAGGTGCTTGATGAAATCATGAATGCACTGATTTCTGGGGAAAACGTAAAGCTCTCCTCCTTCGGCAGCTTTTCGATCAGGCAAAAAGGTGAAAGGATCGGACGTAACCCCAAAACGGGAGTTGAAGTTCCGATTACGCCGCGCCGCGTACTGGTGTTCAGGGCATCACACGTTCTGAAAGACAGGATCGCGAAAGGGGCGTAAGCCTTTCGTAACCTGTCTATTTTGAAAGTGGTAATATGAACACGGCCGTACAGAACGTACCTTTTGACGACGAAAATTCCTATGTACCCAAAGCCACGCCGGTCGCGCCAAACGCCGAGCCGAAGGCCGATATAAAAGGCGCCCGCAAGGCCGATGGCGCTTTCCGTACGATCTCCGAAGTCGCAGACGAGCTGGACGTACCGCAACACGTGCTTCGTTTCTGGGAAACGAAATTCTCGCAAGTGAAGCCGTTGAAACGTGGCGGCGGCCGCCGTTATTACCGTCCCGAAGACGTCGCTCTTCTGAAACACATCCATCATCAGCTGTACACCGAAGGCTACACCATTAAGGGCGTTCAAAAGCTTCTGAAAGGTCAGGGCAAGAACCAGATCGCCGCCAAGGTCGAGGCGGATGCCGCTGCCGAAACGCAATCCATGATGCCGCCGAAAGCGCCTGCGAATGTCGCTGCGCCCGTGGCACAGCAACCCCAGCCTGCGCCACAACAGCAGGTCCATCAGGTGCAGGGCAACATCTTCCAACAAACGGTGAGCGCGAAGGTATACAAGCTGTCCGATGGCCAGCGAGGCGCGCTCGAGAATATGTTGTCCGAGCTGAAGCAGCTCCGCGCCATGTTCCCGGAACAGGTTTAAGTAGACCGCTATGTTTTTTTAAAAGCTGCCTTCGGGCGGCTTTTTTATTCAGGGGCATTGCGGGGAAAAGAGGTTTGACCTTTGGCTGGATATGGGCTATTTCCTTGCACCAGTCGGGGTGTGGCGCAGCCTGGTAGCGCACTTGCATGGGGTGCAAGGGGTCGCAAGTTCAAATCTTGTCACCCCGACCATTTTGAATAAAAAGGGCAATCAAGGCCCTTTTGTCATTTTTTATTTACCGCACCATCCGGCGGGCTTTATGATACCGTAATCCAGTGCGACTTTCCGGAGATTACGATGAATACCAGTTTCTTTTTCGGGAATGATTTTCATCATGGTTTCAAAGCTGGCAGCTGTTTGAAATTCCGTTCCCGTCAGGCTTTTTAAAACTCTCTCCATGCCGTCAAAGAAGGCC
>QFNK01000076.1 GCA_003240795.1 Micavibrio aeruginosavorus
TAGGGAAGGAAAGCGGAAAATCGGACGGGCCTATGATTTTGACGACGTGGCCCATCTCCTCCAGCTCTGTCCGTAAATATTCATAGGTGCGGACAACGCCGTTGATTTGCGGGTGCCATGCGTCGGTGACGATCAGAACTTTCAAGCGGGAATCCTTCGCGTGACATTTACGTGGGCGCATTCTACACTCGAGGGGCATGAAATTGAAACCCTTTGCTTATATGCTGTCCGCCGTTCTCCTCGCCGTTCCGGGGAGTTTTGCTTTTGCGCAGGACGGTGGCAAGGACGCCCAGGTGGAATGCACATCCTCCCGCACGGAGATCATGACGCTGAACGAACCAGTGTTCGAAACGCTTTCCGTCTGGGATACGCTTTATGCAACCAAAGACGGGATGGACGTGTTTTCCGACGCCGTGCCTTTGAGCGGCGGAGCCATCGTTGCCGCCGGTTCCTATACCGCCGACAAGAAAGATCTTTCTTACCGTCCGCTTCTGGTAAAGTTCGACGAGCACCGCAAGGTGGTTTGGGAAATGCGGGAGAAGACGGCCGGCCAGCAAACCATTCACCGTATCCTGCCCAGCAAAGACGGCTTCATCGTGCTGGGCGACATTGCGGACTCCGCGAAAGGCAACGGTATTTACACGCGGCGCTACAACGCCGACGGGAAGGGGGCGGAGGTTCATCCTCTTTTCGAAGCCGGGTTCGACCTCGACGCGAGGGCAATCGTGGCGGCGCAGGACGGGGCTGGTTATCTGATCGCCGTTCAGGCCGTTTCGAAAAAAGACGGATACACGCAAAAAGGCATGCTCTACAAGATCGACCATAATGGCGGCCTGACGTGGAAGCGTGCGTTTACATCGGGGCGCAGCACGGTCATCAACAATGTTCAGGCGACGCTGGACCGCGGGTATGTCCTGACCGGGCAGATCGTGGTCGATGAAAAACGCTCCGGCGGCTGGGTTATCGTTCTGGACGGGAACGGCGGGATCAAATGGCAGCGCAATTATCCGCGCGGCATGGCGGCGAGTTTTCAGGCGGCGGCGCAAACGGCGGACGGCGGCTTTATCCTCTCCGGCAAGGCGCGTCCTTCGGGCGCGCGGGGCAACCAGCTTGCGGCATGGGTCATGCGGACGGATTCAGGCGGCTCGCCGAAATGGCAGCGTTATTTCCGCGGTGACTATAGTTACGAGGCGCCCGACCTCATCGTCTATCACGACGGCCGTTCGAGTGTTCTTCTGAACGGGCGCGGCATGGACGGGGAGCACAGGTCACATGCGCGCCTGATAACGCTGTCGCCGCTGGGCGCCGTGCAGAAAATCGAAAATTTCACGGACGGACACAACGCCACGGCCTCAAAACTGGTATCAGGAACGGAGGCCGAGCGGATTATTGCAGGCTACGCGCAGAGCGGCTTTGGCGACAAACAGGCGGATAATAAGCCTGAATCCGCGCCGTCCTACACCTATGATGCATGGCTGATCGCGGGAGTTCCGCTTGACCTTTACGAAGATCCCTGCGACAACCCGCCGGATATGAGCCCGATACTCCCATGACGCAGATTGATGAAACAGTAGAAGACGGCGGCGAAGAAGACAGCTTCACCGTCACGGACGCGGTTGGAAATGGCCGCCTCGATAAAATCCTCGCGGAGCTGGCGTGGGAGGGATTGTCGCGTTCACGCCTCAAGACCCTGATTGTCGACGGGCAGGTGTCGGTGAACGGCACATCCTGTGATGATCCGTCGCGTAAGGTTTTTATCGGCGATGAAATTTCGCTGGTCGTGCCGGAGGCTGTCGAGGCGTTGCCGCAGCCTGAGAATATCCCCCTTGACGTCGTGTACGAAGATGACGACATGCTTGTCATCAACAAGGCCGTGGGCATGGTCGTGCATCCGGGCGCGGGAAACCAGAACGGAACGTTGGTCAGCGCGCTTCTGTATCACTGCGGCGACACGCTGTCCGGCATCGGCGGCGTGAAACGTCCGGGTATCGTGCACCGTCTGGACAAGGACACATCCGGCCTCATGGTCGTTGCCAAGACAGACCGCGCACATCAGGGGCTTGCCGCTCAGCTTGCCGACCGCACGCTTCACCGCCTGTATCAGGCGATCGTGTGGAAGGAGCCGACGCCGATCAAGGGCACAATCAACACCGCCATCGGCCGACACCAGACGAGCCGCCTCCGCATGGCCGTGCGTTCGCGCGCATCGGGGCGGGAGGCGATCACGCATTACCTGCGTGAGGAAACATTCAACGGTATTGCCTCGCTTGTGACATGCCAGCTTGAAACAGGACGCACGCATCAGATCCGCGTTCATATGCAGCATTTGGGGCATCCGCTTCTCGGTGATCAGCTTTACGGCCTTCCGGCGCAGGAGCAAAAGTCATTGCTCCGCCGCGGAGGGTATGAGGACGACGCGATCGAATTCGTCCTCAATTTTCCGCGTCAGGCGCTCCATGCCGCAGGGATTTCCTTCATCCATCCCGTAACGGAGGAGGAAATGGAGTTCGAGGCCGATCCACCGGCGGATTTCGCGGAATTGCTGGAAATCATCGCTTCCTGAAAAATCGTTTAATATCAATATATTGAATGATGTTTAGGGGTCAAGTTTGCTTGATCCCTAAAATTTTACATAAAATATAACTATAAGATAAAGCACTGGCAAGATGCGGGGGCATAAGGCCAAGAGACGAAGGAAATATCTGAACTACGTTTTTGTTTAACCGATCTGGTACCCATGAAACTTACACCGCCCTTCGGGGCGGTTTTTTTATGCACGCATCCCATAAAGCATTTGATCTCGCCCGTTCAAAGGCTTAACAATCAAGCCATCCAAAAATACCAAGAGGACGGCATGATTTTTTCCGATTTATCCAAGCAGGCATTGCAGCAGAACACATCTTTCGACCAGCATGAAACGGTCCGCCGTTTTGTCCTTGGTGAAGGCGATGGTCTGGTCGCGCTTGTAGCCGTCCACAACACCAATCTTGGTCCTGCGCTTGGCGGTTGCCGTATGCGCGCCTACGCAAGCGAGGAAGAGGCGATGACCGACGTTCTCCGCCTGTCGCGCGGCATGACGTACAAGAACGCGATGGCGGGTCTTCCGCTCGGTGGCGGCAAATCCGTCATCATCGGCGATTTCCGCAAGGACAAGAATGAATCCATTATGGAAGAGATGGGCGAGGGCGTGGAAACGCTCGACGGCAAATACGTAACGGCCGAAGACAGCGGTACAAGCGAGGAAGATATGCTTGCCATGTCGAAAAAGACGGAGCATGTCACGGGGCTTCCGCCGGAATATTTCGTGGGCAAGGATTTCGGCGAGCTGGGCGGCAATCCGTCGCCGCTGACGGCGCTTGGTGTTTACAAAGGCATCCGTTCCGCCGTGCATCATCGTTATGGCGGCGATTCGCTGTCCGGCCTGAAAGTTGCGGTACAGGGTGTGGGGGCCGTTGGCCTCGAGCTGTGCAAGCTTTTGAAACAGGACGGCGTAGAATTGTTCATTACTGATATCGACGGTACGGCGCTTAAAAACGCGCAAGGTATTCTTGGCGGAGCGGAGATTGTCGGCCCTGAAGAGATTTACGAGGTCGAGGCCGAAGTGTTTGCGCCGTGCGCTATGGGCGGCATCCTGAACGATGTGACGATCCCGAAACTGAAGGCGCATATCGTCGCGGGCGCGGCGAACAACCAGCTTCTGAAGCAGCATCATGACGTGCAGTTGATGGACCGGAATATCCTGTATGTGCCGGACTACGTCATCAATGCGGGCGGCGTGATCTGCGTTGCTTACGAATATTTCCGCAAGAGCGAGTACAATCCGCTGGATTTCGACATTACGCGCTCCAGCATGGTCGCGCATGTCGAGCGTATCGGCCAGACGGTGACGGACGTTCTTGGTTATGCCACGGCGCATCATCTCGGCCCCGGCGAGGCGGCGGACAAGCTGGCGGAAGAAAAATTCATCGGCGGCGCGCCGCTGGAAATCAGTTCAGAACCGCCTGCCAGTTCCGGCCAAGGTGGCGGTACGACACTGGTTCAGTAGCCTCATACAGCGAAACGGGTTTGTCGAGAATGGCCGCGTCGTCGCGGCCGAGCGGCGCGATGTTGATGCGCGCCTCGCTTCCCTGCGGCACGTATTTCAGATTGCCGAAGGGAAGGGCAATGCGAAATCCCGCCTGAGCGTTCCGGTCGCTTTCAAACACATCCTTGCTATCCGCATTTGTTACCGTCATGAACGCCTCGAATTTTATGCCGTTCGCGAGTTGTGTCCTTGCGCCGAAACGAACGCCTTCGTCACCGCCGATGAAACGTCCTGCGCTGGCGAAGGTCGTGATGTCGGTGGCGGGAACGTCGTAAAACAAATTCAAATGTCCGGTAAAACGAGGCTCGCTTGAAAAGCCGAGGGCGAGGGGCGATGTTCCGTCGCGCTTGTGGGTGTTCCATCCTTCCGCGCCGACGGCGAAGGGAGAGTCGAACGGGCGATAAAGGATTTCTCCGCCATAGCCTGCAAACATTTCCTCCAGATAGCCTGCGGCGGCGGATATGTGGAAGCCGGGGAGCGGCGTGTGCATCCACGATACGAATCCACGGTCCAGATTGACGCGGTTGTAGGTGTAGAAATCCGCGTCCGAACGCACGGCATCCATGCCGATATCCCTGAATTTATAAAGCCTGTGAAGATTGTCCGCGACATTCAGGCGCAATCCCGTTCCGGTCGTAATGCCGTAGCGCCATTCCTTCTTTTCGTTGAACAAAACGCTGGTGCGGTAAAGGTGCGTTGTTTCTTCCTCCAGAGGGCTGGCGTCCAATTGCGGGACGAGGGAGAATTTCCGTTCGCGGTTTTTTAATGTTATGGACCTGCGGTCGTCCCTGAAACTTACGTCCTGCCATATTTCTTCAGGACTGCCTAGGCTGCGTACTATGGCTTGTTCCAGATCGCGGCGGCTGAAAGTTATGGCCTTTCCGCGCAGTCCCGTCCGGACGGGGATTATGGTGATGGTTTCGATATACGCGCCTGCGCTGGCCGTCAGATGGCGGGCGGCGCGGCCCATCTGCATGGTTGACGGCTGATAATCATTCATGTGCAGGACTGCGCTGAAATCCACGCCGCTTACACGTGTCTTTCCAAGGTTTATACCATCGGCCTCCGCCATTTCACGGGGAAGGTGACGCCAGGTTTGGGCGGGGCGCCGGGTATCGAATTGGAAAGGTTTGCTCTCCTTGTACGACTTCCCGCGCCAGCCGAGCATGTTTCCCTGAAACGTGATCCGCGCCATGATTTTGTCCGTGCCGACCATTGCCGCCCCCAGCGATATCCATTCCTTCGGATTGTAGTTTACGCCTACGCTCCACGGTGCGGTGCGCTTTCTTTCGGTGCTGTAATCATCAGGGGCATATTCCAGTTTAAGGGAAAGATCCTCGATCGGCGTTTTATATTCGATGCCGCCGAAGAAGCCTATCCTGTCGCCTGTGAACCAATCGGAAGGAGAGGCCGCATTCTCATCATCCATATCGCGGTTGCTGTCCAATCGTGACAGCGTGCGCGCGAGCGGGCTTGCGATATGTCCTTCGCCCGCCATGCGTCCCCAGGCGATACCGCCCGTCAGATCGAAATCGTGATAGCGTTTGGAGAGGACGAAATATTCGGACGAGAACCGCCGATGGCCCAACACACTATCCATGCCGAAGGACAATTCGGGCATGTAGCGTCCTTCCTTCGCGAGCCGCAATTTAAAATCAAGTCCGGGATAAACGCGTTCCGGTCTTTTCAGGACCGATTCGGCCATCATGCTCTGCCGTAAGTTGACGTAGAGGTAATCCGTGACCTGCATTCCCGCAAATACATGGTTGTATGGTTCCGTATGCGCCGCGCCGACGCGCAAAGTGCCTGATTCTTCCATGCGGGCGGTAGGGATTGTGTTCAATCCTGTGACGCCTTTTATGCTTGTGGACAGGGATGGTTCATTCGCGCAAACCTCCGCAGACGGCAACAGGGCCGCCATCATCAATACGAGGGCATGTCTCCACAAAAAGCGCGGCATAAATCGTCGCCGATTCAAAATCAATCAGATCAATAATTTGCACACTGATCTACCTGCGATTGCATGTCAAAGCGGAATCTTGCCAAGGTTGTACCTATCCAGAGTTTCTGTCATATAAACTATAAGTTGCATTTGTTTATGTATCTGTTCATGTCCATGAAAGATTTTCCCAGTTTGAAAAGTCCGGCGTCAGAGTTCGAGATGTTGCAATATTCCCTTCATGTGGCGCGGCTGTCCTCCGCGATGGAGTTCGTGCCGTGGGGCCTTATCAGCGTCAATCTGTCCGCTGATATCCCGTTGGTCGTTTATGCGAACGGCATTGCATGCCAAATTTTGCAAAAGCCGTTTGCCGAGCTTCAGAACATGCCGGCGGACCGTGCGTTATCGTCCTTTGACGGTAACGGTACGCTTGATGAGCGCATCCGCGCGGCCGCGCCTGCCTATTTCGAATACGAGATGGACGAGGAGGAATCGTCCAGATGGTTTCGCGTTCACTTCATTCCGTACGGGAAAAGCGCATCCTATTGCCTGGTCGTTCTGGACGACATTACGGAGCGTAAAGTGCTTGAGGGGCAGTTTTTTCAGGCGCAAAGATTCGAGGCGCTTGGCGAGCTGGCGGGCGGCGTCACGCACGACTTCAACAATATACTTTCGATTATCGATGGGTATGCGCGCATGGCGCGGCGTCTTACGGACAATGCGGATGTCGTCGACTGCCTCGACAAGATATCCCACTCCGTACAGCGCGGAAGCGCGCTTACGCACCAGCTTCTCTCGTTCGGCAGACATAAGGGAAGCATTTCCGCTCCGGCTGATCTGGGCATGATGATCAAGGATCATCAGCCTTTGCTCTCGGCACTTCTGGATGCTTCCGTGCAGTTGAATTTCGACGTGGCAGAGGGGATCTATGTCGACGTCGTGCCGGATTATATAAGCCAGATCCTCTTCAACCTGTGTACCAATGCGCGTGACGCGATGGCGGACGGCGGCGTTCTTTCCATCGTCATGAAAGATGATGGCGATGAGGTTTTCCTGCGCGTTTCCGACACGGGATGCGGCATGGACGAAAATGTAAAGAAGCGTTTGTTCCAGCCGTTTTTTACCACCAAGCCGTCGGGCAAGGGCACCGGGCTTGGCCTGTCTATCGTCTATAATTTCGTCAGGGAGATGAACGGCACGATTTCCGTCGAGAGCGAACAGGGGAAGGGAACGTCGTTCACGATCAGGCTGGCAAAATGCAAATGCGATAGCGTATTCCCCGATATTCCAAGTTTCGATGATGATCTTTTGTTTTATACCGGATGCACCGCGCTGGTCGCCGAGGACGAGCCGGAGCTGCTGAATATTCTTTGCGGTATGCTTGAGGAGATGGGCATCCGCGCGCTTCGAGCGGGCAACGGAAACGAGGCCTTGCTGCTTCAGGATGAGTATGAAGGCAAGATCGATTTCCTTCTGACCGATGTCGTGATGCCTGAATTGAATGGCGTGCGGCTTGCGGAATTGTTCGGTGCGGTGCGTCCGACGGCCAAAATCATGTTCATGTCGGGATATCCGGAAGATGGAAAGCTTGCCCGCGTCCGTGTTCCAAGGGGCGCCGCAATGATGACAAAACCCGTGGACATGCAAAAGCTTTCATCCGCGGTCAAGGAGGTCATGCACGGCAATATCGGGATGGCCATATGACTTCGGGCAGCAAGATTGCCGACCTTCGCATCCTTCTGGTCGAAGATCAGGCGGAATCACGTTCACTTCTGCGCGGGATATTGTCGGAGCTTGGCATTACACAGGTTTTCGAGGCGGCGGACGGGCGCGTCGGACTTCAATTCATCGA